>DATICC010000162.1:0-8477 GCA_035457045.1 Woeseiaceae bacterium
CGGCATGACAATTCTCGTGCTAGTGCTTTCAGTGTCGCCGTCACCAGCCGTCCGCGCCGACGCCGACCTCGCTGGCGTACAAGCGGCAATCGACGCCTGGCGAGAGGATCATGAGACAAAAATAATAAAGGATTTCATATCTTTACTGGCCATTCCTAATGTGGCATCGGACTTGCGCCACATGGAGCAAAACGCCGCCCACATCGTCGGATTGCTGGAACAGCGCGGCTTCGAGACCCGTGTCCTCGTGGAAGGTGGTGCCCCCTACGTGTACGCGGAGTTACCGGCTGCAGGCGCGTCAGAAACCGTCTTGATCTATGCACATTTCGACGGCCAGCCTGTGCAGGAGGAGGATTGGGCGTATCCGCCTTTCTCGCCCACGCTCCTCAGCGGGCGCCTGGAAGACGGCGCAACTCCGGTTGCGATGAACGAGATGAGCGGGCGGTTCGATCCCGAGTGGCGCCTGTACGCGCGTTCGGCAGGCGACGACAAGATGCCGATCGTCGCAATCCTGCATGCGCTCGATGCACTTTCGGCGAACGATGTCCCCCTGTCCGTGAACGTGAAGCTGCTGCTGGACGGCGAGGAGGAACAGGGCTCGCCGACGGTTGGCCGGATCATCGAGGCCAACAGCGACTTGCTGCAGGCCGATCTATTCCTGTTCTGTGACGGGCCGATGCACGTTTCCCGCCGGCCTCAGCTCGTGTTCGGTGTGCGCGGCGATGTCACGGTCGACATAACGGTGTACGGTGCCACGCGGCCACTGCATTCCGGCCACTACGGCAACTTTGCGCCGAACCCGATCATGCAACTGGCGTATCTGCTGGTCAGCCTTCGTGATCCGGATGGCCGCATCCTGATCGATGGCTACTACGACGATGTGCTGCCCTTGGGCGAGCTCGAGCGCGACGCGATTGCAGCCATGCCGGATATGACGGAGTCGCTGAAGGACGAGCTCTCCGTGCACACCCCGGAAGGCGGTGGCGAGCGCATCGACACGCTGATCGCGCAGCCCGCGCTGAACGCGCGTGGCATCAGTGCCGGCGGCGTTGGCGAGAAAGGGCGCAATGTCATTGTCTCGTCCGCTACTGTGTCCCTCGACTTCCGGCTGGTTCCTGACCAGACGCCGGATCGTGTTCGCGCGAGCCTGGAAGCCCACGTAGCGGCGCAGGGGTTCCACGTTGTGCACGAAGCGCCTTCGGCCGAAACCCTGCGCGCAAACGAAAAAGTGGCGAGATTTGAGTGGGGTTCCGGCTATCCGGCGCTGCGCACGCCACTCGATGATCCGATGGCCGGACGGCTCACCAACCTCATGCGCCGCAGCGCTCCGGATCTCATCGTGTCACCCTCGCTCGGCGGCAGCCTGCCGCTGCACGAATTCGGCAGCCGCCTGACCGCGCCGATCGTCATCCTGCCGCTCGCCAACCACGACAACAACCAGCATGCGGAGAACGAAAATATCCGCTTGCAGAACCTGTGGGATGCCATGCGGATTTACGGCGCCTTGCTTGCGGGTTTCGGCGAGCAGCAGTGACTGACACGGCTGCGTAGTTTCCCGTGCCGGTGGGCGAAATGATCGCCCGACACCTGCATCAGTTGGGATAAAATATCAGCATGGAAATTCGTCTCATCGGCGATCTCGCCATAATACGAAACGGCGAGTCGTTGCCACTGCCAAACTCGCGCAAAACCCGGGCGCTGCTCGGGTACCTTGTGCTGAACCCCGGACCGCAAAGGCGCGAGCGCATCTGCGAGATTTTCTGGCAGGTGCCCGATGACCCGCGAGGCTCGCTGCGCTGGTCGCTGAGCAAACTGCGCGGCCTGGTCGATGATGACAAAGTAAAGCGCATCGTCGCCGACCGGGACACGGTGGCCTTCGATCCGGCGCAGGCCAGAATCGATATCCATGCGCTGCGCGACGCGCTCTCGACCGGCCTCGATTCATTGGCGACCGAGACACTGGCGGAGTACGCGTCAATTGCCTCGCAGGGACTGCTGCGCGGCGCAGACCTTTCCGGCCAGCCGGAATTCGACGTGTTTCTCTCGCGCGAACGCGAGGCGTTCAGGCTCATGCGCCGAGAATTGCTGTTCGAACTTATCCGCAGGCACCGGTCCGTGCCTGCCGATGCCGTGCCCTGGCTGCAGGACCTCCTGGACGTCGAACCTTACAGCCTGCAGGCGCACGTTACATTGATCGAGACCCTGGTCAGGGCAGGCCGAAAGGGAGATGCGGAACGGCAGTTGAAAGCCAGCCTGTCCGCGCTGTCGGAGATGGATGGCATCGATCTGGCGCCGCTACGGCATGCCGCGGCCGTCAAGCCGCCGGCTACGGCGGGCGTCGCAATGCCCGCAGACTCTCGGCACGTAGTGCCGTTGGATCAGCAGGTGCGCTTTTGCATGGCCGCCGACGGCACCAAGATTGCCTACGCGACCGTGGGCGAGGGTCCGCCGCTCATCAAGACGGCGAACTGGCTCAATCATCTCGACTTCGACTGGGAGAGTCCGGTCTGGCGTCACGTGTTTCGCGGTCTGGCGGAGGGCAGGACACTCATACGCTATGATGCCCGCGGCAACGGCTTGTCGGATTGGGATGTCGACGACTTCTCGCTCGAGAGGCAATTAAGCGATCTCGAAGCGGTCGTCGAAACTGTGGGGCTTGAACGGTTTCCGCTGCTCGGAATCTCGCAAGGCTGCGCGATTTCGGTGGAATTCGCCGTTCGGCACCCGGAGAAAGTGTCGAAGCTTGTACTCCTCGGCGGCTATGCGCGCGGGTGGAATCGTGTGGGTTCGCCGGATATCGTTCGCCAGGCGGAGGCCATGATTACGCTGGTCGCCATCGGCTGGGGCCGCGATAACCCGGCGTTCCGCCAGATGTTCACTACCATGTTCATGCCGGATGCACCGCCCGAAAACCAGGCCTGGTTTAACGAGCTGCAACGCATCACCACGACGCCAAGGAATGCGGCACGCTTGTTGCGCGCACTCGGTGAGATCGACGTTATCCATCGACTGGCAGAGGTCCGTACGCCGACCCTGGTGTTGCATGCGCGAGGCGACATGCGGATCGACTTCCTGAGCGGGCGTGAAATCGCGAGTGGCATTCCGGGTGCGCGTTTCGTTTGTCTGGACAGCAACAACCACATAATGCCCGAGACCGATCCCGCCTGGCCGGTAGCACTCAAAGAGATACGCGACTTTCTTGCCGAGTGAACCGTTAGAGAGCGTCAGGAAAAGGTGTCAGGCACCATTTTCGTCGTAGCTGCCTGCCACTCTCTCGTGTCCCGGCCGAAAACGGTGTCTGACACTTTTTTCTTGCCGAGAAATGCAGCGAGGTGTCCGGCAAGATCGCGCACGTCGGCTTCGGCACCGTGTATGAAACTCGACTTGCGCCGGCGCATGAACGGCAGGCCAAGCGCGTACAGGCCGGGCGAGGCGACCACGCCGCCGTCGTGGACGAGCTGACCCTTGCGATCGAGCACCGGTACATTCAGCCAGGAGTAGTCCGGGCGATAGCCGGTCGCCCAGACGATAGTCCGGATCCCACTGCTGCGGAAGTCGAGACCAAGGCGGACACGGTCCCCAATCCGGGTCGGTTCAATTTCTCCGGCAGCCGAGGCGCCATCCAGGCCGATTTGCGCCGCGAAGTCGTCGAGGGTGTTCAGCAAGCGGCGCATCTTGAGGTCCGCAAGTGCGCACACGTTACGCAATGATCCGGAGAACTGTGCCTTGCCGTCGCGGATGCCGGCCAGGCGCCCGACGAGCTGTACTCCGGACAGTGTCAGTGCGTTCAGGTCGAGGTCGGAGTGATCGCGGGTACCAACGAGCTGCGGCGATGGCAGCCGCCGCACCCGAACCGGGTCGTCAACTTCGTCGATACACTGGTCGAGGATCCCGGCAGCCAGCATCCACCACTGCACGTCACGGTCACGGTAGCGTCGTGGCATGCGCACGTGCTCGCCGACGGCGAGTGTCACCGGCCGGCCGCTGGCATGGATCTCCTGCGCGAGCTGCAGGCCGGTGGCCGATGCGCCGACCACCAGCACGCCGCCGGCGGGCAGCTGTGCAGGGCGCTTGTAATCCTTCGAAGTAATCTGGAAAACAGAACCGGGGACGGCTTGCGCACAGGCTGGCACCGAGGCTTCGTTGCAAGTGCCGCTGGCAAGTACCACCGCACGGCACCGCCATGTACCGCGGTCGGTGTCGACGCGGTAAGCGTTGTCGCAATGTGCGACACCCAGAACGGTAGTGCCGGTCCGGACCGGCGAGGCGGATTCGTCCGCATACGCCGACAGGAAGTCGACAATCGCGGCGGTGTCCATGTAGCCATCCGGATCGTTACCGGCATAGTCCTTGCCTGGCAACCGGGTCATCCAGTTCGGTGTGAGCAAGGTCAGCGAATCCCAGCGCTCCCGGCGCCAGGAATTGCCGACCTCACCGCGTTCCAGCACGACGTGGTCGATCGACATGTCCCGCAGCCGGTGACTCATGGCGAGGCCGGCGTGTCCGGCACCGACGATGACGACGTCGACGATGCCGGCCCGGGCCCGCGATTTACTCCGCGGCGCGGTCTTCATCCCACCGTAACCGTCACGTCCGTCGGGTTGGTCAGGATGTCGAACACCGCAGAGCGCTTTTGCGACTGCGCGACGATTGAAGCAATGTCATCGGCTGATGCGTCGGCATCGATGTCGAATTGCACCTTGACGCCATCGAAGCCGTTGCGTACGTCGCTGTCGATCCCGAGTATGCCCTGGATGTCCATCCCCGCTTCGAGCGTGGCCTTGACCGAACGCAGCTGAATGTTGCGGTTTTGTGCCACCGCGGCGATGCCGGCTGTAAGGCATCCGGCCAGGCCGACCAGTACCAGTTCAACCGGGGTCGCACCGTTGTCCTCCGAAGCAAAGATCTGTGGATGGTCGGTATCGTACTGGTACACCTTGCGATGTTGCTGCTCTTCGCCGAGGCCGAAGAACTTGTCGACCGTGGTGCGGCCGTGCGTGCCATTCAGCCATTCGGCACTTGCGCGCCACGTGAAACGGGCAGCCTCCGGGGCCTGCGTGAGCGCCTCCCGGGCGCCGAGCAATGCTTCCACGTTGACGCCGTTGTTGGCCACGGTCTGTTTCGCACTGGACTCTTGATTCTGCATCTCGCTGTCTCCTCAATGGATGGTGGAAAGGTGAATCCGGCTTTGGCCGGGCAGGAGCAACAATGCGCGGGACGCGTTAGAGCGAGCGTGGAAGGCATCATGGTTTTTTGCGGATAGTCACGTGGCAGTCGGTTTTTCCCGGGCTGGCGAAAAAAACCACGCTTTTTGCAACGCTCGCTACCCCGGTGGCATCTCAGGATCTCGAAAAACTGCTTGGCACGGGGAACAAAGGAGGTATCCATGTCCCGCCCGATCGACATATTCGTAGGCATAGGCCGTCTGCCACTGGTAAGGCTGCAGCGCGCTGCCGTTCGTTACCGGCTGCATTCCGTGGACGTTGCTCATCGTGAATCCAGAGCAATCCCGGTCGCCCAGGAACCAGCCGGCGCCGGTAACGAGGCTCGGCCGGTCGATCCCGGCCGGCATTGATCCAATCGCAAAGGAGGAAGTCCATGTCGTTCATCGAGACCACGGCACCGGATGATGCCAGCGGTGTTGTGCTGGAAATGTACCAGCGGCAGCAGTCGGCCTGGGGGTATGTGCCGAACTATGCGCGTGTATTCAGTCACCGGCCGGAAGTGCTGGCGCGCTGGGGACGCCTCCTCGCGGAAATCCGCCGGCCGATGAGCGACCGTTCATTCGAGCTCGCGACCTTTGCGGCGGCTATAGAATTGCGCAACACGGCCTGTTCGCTGGCGCACGGCAAACGCTTGACCGAATTCTTCAGCGAAGAGGAGATCTGCGGGATTGCCGAGGGGTCCTTCAGCAGCAACGTGACCGACGCCGAGCAGGCGATGATTCGCTTCGCACGCCGGATTGCTCGCGATGCATCACAGATTACGCCTGGTGATGTCGGCGAGCTCAAAGCGCAAGGATTCACCGACGCGGAAATCTTTGACATCGCCGCGACCGCGGCCGGCAGGGCATTTTTCACCAAGCTTCTCGATGGACTGGGCGTGGAGCCCGACGCGAGCTTCATGACAATCGACAGCTCGTTCCGCGATCCACTGACGGTGGGCCGGCCAGTGGCAGGGGTGTCGCAAGATCGGGTCTGAAAAAGGTGTCAGACACCTTTTTCACGGTTCAATGGGCGAAGCGCTCGGTTATAGCGCGGAAAAATGGTTCGGCGTCGAGCTCACGTCCGGTCGCTTTCGTGAGAATCTCTTCCGCCGTCATACGACAGCCGTGCTGGTGAACGTTCTGGCGTAGCCAGGCGGTGAGCGCCTGCAGATCGCCCGCCGCAAGTGATGCATCCAGGTCATGCCTGGCAGTATAGCTTTCGATGAATTGCGCGGAGTACAGATTGCCGATGAGGTAGGTCGGGAAATAGCCGAACATGCCGAGCGCCCAGTGCACGTCCTGCAAACAACCGTCGCGCTCGCTCTTCGGGCGAACGCCCAGCAGGCGTTCGCAGAGTTCGTTCCAGGCGCCTGGCAGATCGGCAATCGAGAGATCGCCGGACAGTAGCGCCAGCTCAAGCTGGTAACGCAACAGGATGTGCAGGTTGTAAGTGAGTTCGTCGGCCTCGACTCGTTTCAGCCCCGGGCGAACGACATTGATGCTCCTCACCAATTCGTCTGGTGTCCAGTGATTGAAGACGCCAGAGAAGTGCTGTTGCAACAGCGGGAAGTAGTGTGTCCAGAACGACTGTCGCCGTCCGACGTGGTTTTCCCACAGCCGTGATTGCGACTCGTGCAGACCCATGCTGGGCGCTTCGGCAAGCAGTGTGCCGTGCAGCTCCTTGGCAAAGCCCTGGTCGAAGAGGGCGTGCCCGCCTTCGTGCAAGCTGGCGAAAATCGCCGGCAAGGGATTTTCCGGATTGATACGTATGGTCAGGCGCACGTCGCTCGTGCTCGCCATCAGCGTGAACGGGTGGGTTGAAAGATCAATGCGGCCGCGATTGAAGTCAAAGCCCATGTCTTTCAGGACATGCTGGCAAAACGCGGCCTGCTCCGTCTCCGCATAGCGGGACAGCGGTAGTGACCGCGCGCCTTGGGTTGCCGCCGTCAGTTCCTCGACCAGTGGCCTTAAACGCATCGAAACGGTATCCAGCACCGGATCGAGGCGATCGCGTGTCATGCCAGGCTCAAACTCATCGAGCAGGGCATCGTAGAGATCATCGGTACGCGCCAGCGCCTGCGCGCGTTCGAGAACCAGCGATAACACCTCTTTGAAAGGCGCGGCAAAGCGCTTGAAATCACTTTCTTTCAGTGCCATCTCCCAGGCGGCAAGCGACTGTGAGCGTGCTTCGGCGTAATGGCGCACCAGTTCGTCCGGGAGTGCCAGGGCTATGCGTCGAAGGCGCCGAAGGCGATGCAGTTCGGATTCGGTGAGAGAGTCCTTTGCTGCGTCGTGCACAGTCTCGAGCGAGACGCGTTCGATGAGATCTCCGAGTTCGTCCTTCGCCAGCAAGCGGTGCCGCAATCCCTCGAGGGTCGCGAGTTGCGCACCGCGTTCCGGCCGTCCGCCCTGGGGCAGGTAAGTTTCCTCGTCCCAACTGAGCAACGCGATCGCGCCGTCGAGGTGGCGCAGATCGTCTATGTATCGCCGCAAGCGCATGAGCGCATTGCCATCGGGTATGGCAGCACGCGCGGGCGCACGCAATTCCGTTGGCCGATGGCCGATCAGAACTGCAGCCAACCCCCCACGCAGCGCCACATTCACGACCTGGCGTTGCGAGACGCGACAGACCGTGCCGATTCCGTGATCGGTGGCCGCGAAACCGAAAACGGCATAGTACGGTACATCGCTGATGGAGCCGTCCGGGCCCAGGATCGGGAACTCGTGCACAGGCAGACTTGCCGCCTGCTGTACGACCCAGGAGCGATGCGGATCCTTGGCGTGCGCCAGGGCCTGATCGATCAGATGCTCCCATTCGCCTTGTTCCACCGAGGAGCCGATGTGTATGCCGGCGCCGCCGTAGCCGCGATTCGGTTTCAGCACCAGCTGCTCGCGGTGATTGCGAATGAACTCCGGCAGATCCCCAACACCGTGCGGTAGCGACGTGCGGCGCGCGGATACGATGCGCGTCCACAGCACGTGCCGGCGAAACAGCTGCAGCTCCTCGGCGCTGAAATACCTGGCCGCGAGCTGTTCGTTAGTGAACAGCTCGAAGCCGCTCTTGTGATCGAAGTCCCCACCCAGGGAGGACACCATGCGGTTTTCCTTGAACAGCATGCGTATGGCGTCAAGCTTTCGGCCCTCGGCACGTTCAAGGGCCAGCAGGTCGCGGGCTTCGTAGTCGCGATAGGCAACATCGATATTCGTGTCCTGGAAATACACCTCCCCATCGATCAGTTCGAGTTCCCGTGGGTCGGCGTGCACTACCGTG
>DATICC010000163.1:0-2354 GCA_035457045.1 Woeseiaceae bacterium
CGGAACCGGAATCCCCGCATTACTCGGATCTCACGGAACTGTATTCACGGGGCGAGTGGATCGACTTCCCGTTCAGTGAAGAGGAGATACTCGCGGACCCGAACCTGCGGACGCTGACGCTGAGCGGCAATTAGCACCCGCTGCGCCAGTCTCGAACAACCAGCGGATGCCGTCGCGAAAAGCGGCGGGCGGGGCGGAGAAATGACTGTGGCCGTTGAGGTCCGTCGCGCAGAGCGGCCAGGGCGGGACGTCAACCGCTGTCCAGTGATGCATCCACTGCACCGCGGGCTCGCGAAACGTCGCATCGTCGTTGGAACCGGAGGCGACGAAAACACGCGCATCCATTGCCGCTTCCGGGTCATCGTGACGCTCGAGAAAGTAGGGCAGGTTCCTGTGCAGCGCGGGGTTGCTGGCGATGTAACCCCAAAACGATCGCGGACCGGTCAGCGCTGCATACAGGACGAACTGGCCGCCGATGGACTGGCCGAACAAGATCCGACGATCCTCGCGCGCCCGGTAGGCCGATTCGACCAGCGGCACAATTTCTTCCGCAAGCGCTTTCTGGAACTTTGACGCACCGCCCCAGTACTCGCGCTCCGCGGTCGGCGCAGTGTAATCAGTGCTGCGATGGTTGCCTGCACGAAAATCGTCCGTGCCATAGGAGATACCGACGATGATCAGCGCGGGAACTTCATCGCCTTCCTTCAGGTATTTGTAGTAGCCCGAAATCAGGGGATAAAGCCAGCCGCCGTCCAGCAAGTAGACGACAGGGTAGCTCTCCTTCGATTCCGCGTAATCCTCAGGAAGCCGCACAAACAGGTGATAGCGCTGTTCGGTGAACGCTGATTCGACGAGGTGGTAACGCGTATCGCCGAGTGCCTGAAGGTATTGATACTCGGGATCGGCTGCGGCGTTAGCGGCGATCAACAGTGTGGCAACGAGCAAGGAAAGACAGCGGTGCATTCTCGCTTGGTCTGCGACGAGCAATGGTAGTTCCCTAGTTGGACATCCAGGCAATCCAGGTGCCGCTGATCATCAGCGTAAACATCACGGTATGGATGAATTGCTGACCATCGCCCGTGTTCCGTACGTTGACGTCTTTACCGGGCTTTAAACCAACAAAAAGTGCGACAGCGGGAAAGAGTCCGAGCGGTGCCAGCCAGGCGCTGAGTCCGACGTCACGGAACCGGGCGGCTAGGCTGGTGAGGATAACGCCAAACGACATCGCGAGTACCGCGCCTGCAGCGATCCAGCTCTGAAAAAGCGGCGACAGCGTGATGCCGGACACGCCGGCTGCAATGAACACCCAGAACGGCAATCGCCCCAGGGTGAAAGTCTGAAAGCGTTTTTGCCTGATCATGGTTTGACCCTGCTCCTGCCTGGACAGACCGGAACAGCTTACGAACGACAGGGCTCACCGTATGGTGATTGTCCGTCAGGCTTTTGGCTTTAGACCGCAGTCGGCAGCCTGCTCTATTGCTTGCCGGCGTTTGAGGTTACCGCCTCCATCACGTTTTCGAGATTGAAGCTGCCGGGCTTCTGTCGAGGAGGAAACTCGCGGAAACTCTGCAGCCACTGCCCGACGTAAGCGCCCGCAGGTGCAATCATGAACATGTGCTCGGCAAACCATCGTTCGTAATCCATGCCGATCTCGTGGGCGAGCTCGAATGGATCCATGCGCAGGTTGGTGAGTATCGGAGCACGCAGCACGACGAACGGTTCGATCCATACGTGCAGCCCGTGGGCGTCCTGGCGCAGGAAGGTGGCCTTCCAGTCTCCGTAACGGAGCGCTGCGACGCTGCCATCGTCGGTCCAGTAAATGAACTCCTTGCGCGGCCATTCGGCCTGGCCCTGCAGCGCCGGCAGCAGGTTGTAGCCGTCGATGTGAACCTTGTAGCGCGTCTTGTCCACCCTCAGGCCTTTCAGCAGGTTCTCTTTTACAGCGGAGTCACCGGCGGCGGCGAGAAAGGTCGGCAACATGTCCTCGTGTGAACCGATATCGTTGATCACGGTGCCGGGCTGGATGACGCCCGGCCAGCGAATTACCGTCGGGACCCGGTAGCCGCCTTCCCACTGCGTGTTTTTCTCACCGCGAAACATCGTGGTGCCACCATCCGGCCAGGAAAAAGACTCGGAACCGTTGTCCGTGGAGTACATGACGATCGTGTTCCCGTCGAGGCCGAGGTCCTTCAATTTCGCCAGTACCTGGCCGACATGGTTGTCATGCTCGACCATGCCGTCTGCGTAGATGCCCAGCCCGGTCTTGCCGACAGACTCCTCTTTCAGATGCGTAAAAATGTGCATTCGTGTGGAGTTGTACCAAAGGAAAAACGGTTTGCCGGAGGCATTGGCAC
>DATICC010000164.1:0-5027 GCA_035457045.1 Woeseiaceae bacterium
GCATGGGACTGATGCTCGGACTGGTTTGCGATCGACCCGCAACTGAAATCCAGGCAATGCTCCTCGACCAGGACATCCTTGCGGGCACCAGCGCGGATCCGAAAGTCCTGCGGCTGCTGCCTCCCCTGGTACTGCAGTCGGAACACGTGCAAAAACTCGCCGGCGCACTCGCGAACATCAAGGCAGTCACCTGACATGGTCCCCGCAACAAGGAAACCGAAATGAAAGCTTTCAACGACCTTGCCGACTTTTCCGTCGACGAGATCTCCACACTCCTGGCTCTCGCCAACCGGCTCGACACACATCCCGAGCCGGACGCGCTGCGCGGCAAGGTGCTGTCGTTGCTCTTTCTGTCGCCATCGCTGAGGACGCTTGCCTCTTTCCAGGCAGCCATGGTGCGGCTCGGCGGCGGGTCCTTCGTCATCTCGCCGGACATGTCCATACACGGTCTCGAAACACGGCCCGGCATCGTGATGGATGGCGTCGCCGCCGAACACATACGCGAAGCGGTTCCGGTGATCGCATCCTACGGGGACGCGATCGGGATCCGCGCGTTTGCCGAGCGCAAGAGCATCGAGTACGACCTCGCGGAGACCGATTTCCTCTCCATGACCAGCCTGGTCGACAAACCCTGGATCAACATGGAATCGGCAATGAACCACCCCTGCCAGAGCCTCGCCGACTGGAAAACGATGGATGACCTGGAGATCCGGCCCAACGGGGGAAAGTTTGTGCTGAGCTGGGCCTATCATCCCAAGCCCTTGCCGCTTGCAGTTCCCTGCGCAACGCTGCACATGGCCGCCTATCGCGGCATGGACGTGACCGTGTTGCGACCCGAAGGATTCGAGTTGCCCGAGGCGATCATGCAGAAGGCGCGGGCCGCCGCCGCGTCTTCCGGAGGCTCGATACGCGAAACCGATGATCGCAGGGAGGCTATGGAAGGCGCACAGGTGATCTACGCCAAATCGTGGTCGTCAACGAAGTTCTATGGCAACCGCAACGGCGATCGCGAGCTGCGCAACCCGCTGGATCACTGGTGCGTCGATGATCCATGGTTCGAGAACGCAGCCCGGGATTGCCGGTTCATGCATTGCCTGCCGGTGCGCCGCGGGGTGGTGGTCAGCGACAGGGTCCTGGATGGCCCGCGCAGCGTCGTAATTCACGAGGCCCGCAATCGCATGCTCGCACAAATGGCAGTACTGCATCAGATGCTCGGGAGAAAATCGTGAGGACCGGTCAGGACCGCGCCGCGGTGGTTTCCGCCCTCAAGCATGCGGCGCCGTACATACGCCTGTTCAAGCACAAAATCTTCGTGTTGAAAGCCGGCGGCGAGGTTTTTGCAAGTGCCGAGAGCACACGTGCTCTGATGGAACAGGTCGGCATACTTCACCAGGTTGGCATCCGGGTCGTGCTGGTGCATGGCGGCGGGCCGCAATCGACGGCGCTGGCCGATGCGCTCGGGCTCGATACCCGATTCATCGAAGGTCGGCGCGTTACGGATGGGCCTTCGCTGGATGTCGCGACCATGGTGCTCAATGGCCAGATCAACACGCGCATACTCGCAGTTTGCCGGGACCTGCAGATCCCTGCGGTGGGCATCAGCGGCGTCGATGCCGGCCTGATTCGCGCGCATCGGCGGCCGCCGGTGACACGGTCCGGCCAGGCTGCGGTCGATTATGGTTTCGTCGGCGATATCGATGGTGTCGACGCCGGTGTACTTCACAAGCAGCTCGATAACGGCCTTATGCCGGTGGTCAGCCCGCTGTCTTGCGATTCGAACGGGACGGTCCTCAATATCAATGCGGACACGGTTGCCGCCGCCATAGCAGCTGAATTGAAGGCAGAGAAACTGATCCTGGCGACTGGCGCACCCGGAATTCTGAGTGATGTCAATGAGCCTCGCTCACTCATTTCCTACATCGACAGGGCGGCGCTGAAAAAGCTGCGTGATTCAGGCAAGCTCGGAGACGGCATGCTGCCAAAAGCCGCTGCCATAGAATCAGCGCTCGCAAACGGCGTCAGCCGGGTGCACGTCATCTCCAGCAAACTTGCCGACAGCCTGTTGCTCGAAGTGTTCACGAACGAGGGTACCGGAACGCTGATCGTCAACGATATCGCTGTCCTTACGCCGGCAGAGCAAGCCTCTGCAGGAGCTGCAATATGACCCGACTCTGGGAGAAGGGACTGCCGCTGGATGAGCGCGTACTGCGCTACACCGCGGGCGAGGATCACCTGCTCGATGAACGACTGATTCCCTATGACGTCCTAGGCTCAATCGCCCATGCCGAAATGCTCGCGGCAAAGGGCCTGCTGGACACAGAAGATTGCCAGCGGATTTGTGAAGGTCTGCGCCAGCTTGAAAAAGACCACGCCGCGGGCACCTGGACGATCGAGCTGCAGGATGAGGATGCGCACACCGCGATCGAGTCGCGCCTCGGAGACCTGATCGGGCCGGCAGCGGGGAAACTGCACCTCGGCCGCTCGCGCAACGACCAGGTATTGACGGCTCTGCGCCTTTACCTGCGCGATGCCTGCGACGAGATTGCCGGGCGCACGCACCCGCTTTGCGCGTCGCTTCAACAGCTCGCCGCGCGCCAGGGCGAAGTGGCAATTCCCGGCACGACGCATATGCAGCATGCGATGCCGTCATCCGTACGCCTGTGGAGCGAAGGCTATTACGAGGCGTTTGCGGACGACATCGATGGCCTCAAAGCGGCGCGCCGGCGCATCGACCGAAACCCGCTGGGGAGCGCCGCCGGCTACGGCACCCCGGGACTCGATCTGGATCGCGAACTCACGACACGCAAACTCGGGTTTGCCGAAACACAGAATCCGGTAACGGCCGTGCAGCTGTCACGTGGCAAAGCCGAGAGCGGGCTGCTGTTCGAGATTGCACTGGTCATGGGCGATTTGTCGCGCCTGGCCAGCGACCTGTTGCTTTTCTATACCCAGGAATTTTCCTATGTGCGGCTGGCTGACGAGGTAACCACAGGGTCCTCGATCATGCCGCAGAAGCGCAATCCCGATGTGCTCGAGCTGTTGCGCGGCGCTTCAGCCACGGCGATAGCCTGCCTCGATGAGTGCCTGATGCTGACGGCAAAGCTGCCCTCGGGGTACCAGCGGGATCTGCAACGACTGAAGCCGCCGGTCTTCCGTGCCATCGATCTCGTGATCGAAAGCCTCGACATCATGGCGTACGTTCTCGATACCCTGACGTTCCTGCCGGAGAACATCGTCCTGGATGACAGCCTGTACGCGGCAGAAGAAGCCTTCCGGCTCGCGACCAGCGAGCGAATTCCCTTTCGCGAGGCTTATCGCCGCGTTGCCGGCAAATACACCAAGTAAACTTTCTGCGCTCCTGGCAGGATCGTTTCCGCCCGCATCTGGTATACCATTCGAATATTCTCCAGCACACGGCCTGACACCATGACAAATTCTCTTTACCGACGATTGGCACGGCTGCTCGCTGTGATTGCCATTTCACTGACCATACTCGGCGGTTGCGGCCAGAAGGGACCGCTGTACCTGCCGGGCAATCCGAGCGAGATCAAGACGGAAGTGCCGAAACAGGAATCAGGGCGCGAAACCGGGCAAGATTTGCCTGAGGCTGAACCTGAAGACGAGGACGACGAAACCCCCGACGAACAACCGTAACAGGTGTAGGCCGTCCCCGCCGGAAGAGTCTGCGACATTATGAGCAAACCGAGACTCGTGCTGGTTGACGGCTCCTCCTACCTGTACCGGGCATTTCACGCCCTGCCCCCTTTGTCGACGTCGAAAGGCGAGCCCACCGGTGCGGTGCACGGCGTCCTCAACATGCTGAACAAGCTCGTGAGGGAACACGCCGGCGATCACATCGCCATCGTCTTCGATGCCCCGGGCCGGACCTTTCGCGACGAAATGTTCGAAGAATACAAGGCGAACCGCCCGCCGATGCCGGACGATCTGCGCGCGCAGATACAGCCTGTACTCGATGCCGTGCCCGCAATGGGGCTGCCCCTGCTGCGAATCGATGGCGTCGAAGCGGATGACGTCATCGGCACGTTGAGCCGGCGCGCTGTCGAACAGGGCTTCGAGGTGCTGATCTCGACCGGCGACAAGGACATGGCACAACTCGTCGATGATCACGTGACGATCGTCAACACCATGACCGGGTCGGTACTCGATCGCAATGGCGTAAAGGAAAAATTCGACGTATTCCCGGAACAGATAGTCGATTACCTTGCACTGGTCGGTGACAGCTCGGACAACATCCCTGGCGTACCGCGTGTGGGCGCCAAGACAGCGGCGAAGTGGCTGAACGAATACGGGACCGCCGATGCGATCGTGGCGGATGCCGGGCAAATAGCCGGAAAGGTCGGCGAGAGCCTGCGCGATAACCTTGACCAGCTGCGGCTGTCAAAGCAGTTGGCCACGATCCTGCAGGATGTCGAACTGCCGGTCGAGCCGAAGGAACTGAAGGTAGGTCAGCCGGACCTGGCAACGCTCAAATCGTTGTATGTGCGATACGAGCTCAAGTCATTGCTGCGGGCTCTGGCGAACGACCCTGGAACGCCCGCGGAGACTGTCGCGCCGCCGGCCAAAGCAGAGAAAGGGCGTTTCGAAACCGTGCTGACGAAACCGGTCTTCGACCAATGGCGGAAACGGATGCTCGAGGCAGACCTCGTGGCCATCGATACCGAGACCAACAGCTTGAACTACATGCAGGCGGAGCTCGTCGGCATCTCCGTGGCCGTGACACCCGGCGAAGCCGCTTACATACCGCTGGCTCACGACTACCCCGGCGCCCCGGCGCAACTGGGTCGTGATGAGGTCCTGGCGTCACTGCGCGATTTCCTCGAGGACCCGAGGCGCGCGAAACTCGGGCATCACCTCAAGTACGACGCACACATCTTTGCGCGTTACGGAATCATGCTGTGTGGCATGCGGTTCGATTCGATGCTCGAATCCTACGTACTGAACAGCGTGGCCACGCGCCACGACATGGACTCGACCGCTGCACACTATCTCGGTGTCCAGACGATCCA
>DATICC010000165.1:0-5465 GCA_035457045.1 Woeseiaceae bacterium
TTCCCAGCAAGGCGGGACCCATATCGAGCCGACGACAGCAGAGCGATCGTGCGGCGGAGCGGTCCAATAATTATTAAAGAGCAAGTGTCAGAACCGGATATAAACGCCGCGGCGCAGGTGGAGAGGGTCGACGGTGAACGGGGGGTTGTTTGCCTGACGGAGCAATCCGCCCGAATTCCTGTGTGCACGTATTCCGGCGGGAACCGCACATCCCTCTCGAAAAAGCAAAAATACAATCTCGAAAACTCTATCGTTAAGGAGTGTCCATGAAACGGTGCATAAGCAGCAGTCGGAAGATGACAACTGCACTGGTAACAGCAGCGGTTATCTTCGTGACCGGCAGCGTTGTCGCCCAAACCGTCGACCAGGCCTTGCAGGCCGAACAACGGCGGATCCAGCTGGCGCAGGCGTCACAGGAGCGGATCAATACGGTGGTCGAGGGCACTCGATCCCTGGAAGACCAGTATCGCGCGATCAACAAGGAAATCGACGGCTTGCGGGTCTACAACCGGCTGATGACCGCACAGACCGAAGGTCAGCAGGCAGCGCTCGACGACATCGCCCTGTCCATGGATCAGGTCGACGTTATCAACAGGCAGATCTTCCCGTTGATGGAACGCATGATCGACGGCCTCGAGCAATCGATTGCGCTCGACGTGCCTTTCCTCCTCGAAGAACGCAACAATCGCGTCGAAACGCTCAAGGAAATCATGCAACGATCCGATGTGAGCGTTGCCGAGAAGTTCCGCAAAGTGATGGAGGCGTATCAGATAGAGAACGACTACGGATCTTCCAGCGAAACCTACACCCAGTCACTGGATGTCGAGGGTTCGCCACGCAACTACAACATGCTGCGTGTGGGGCGTGTCGGTCTGTATTTTCAGTCCGACGATGCCAGGGTCAGTGGTTTCTGGGACCCGGAGTCCAAGGCATTCACCCTCCTGGGCAATGAGTACCGGAATGAAATCCGGAAGGGCATTCGCATGGCCAAGGACTTGATCGCGCCGGAGTTGTTGCTGTTGCCGGTGCCTGCTTCGTCACCTGCCGGGGAGTCAATGTAAATGAAACGCATAGCATTATTGATTGCTGCCGGCATCCTGGGCTTCGGTTCGGCGTCCGCGCAGGACGACGCGAGCAGCATGGCTGAATTGCTGAAGCAGATCGAACGTGGCCAGGCCCGGGACTCTCAGGAAGCCCGCGAACGTGAGGCCCGTTTCGCCGCTGCCAGGAATGAACAGCAGAACCTGGTCAATCAGGCCAGGGCGGAACGCACCCGGCAGGAGCAGAACAGCGCGCGCCTCGAGACGTTGTTCGAGGAAAACCAGGCGAAGATCGTCGCGGCCCGTGCGGCTCTCGATGAAAGGCTGGGCGCGCTGAAGGAACTGTTCGGCGTGTTGCAGACGGTTTCCGGCGACGCCACGGGGCGGTTCAAGGAATCATTGACCAACATCCAGTATCCGGATCGCGGCAAGTTCCTGACGGCTCTTGGCAGCAAGATGGCCGGTGCCACAGAACTCGCGTCCATCGAGGACATCGAGAAGCTCTGGTACGAATTGCAGCGCGAGGTCTCCGAGTCGGGCAAGGTCGTAAAATTCGCCCACGACATCACGCTGGCCAATGGCGAAATCGTCAACACCGATATCGTGCGTGTCGGCGTATTCAATGTCGTATATGAGGGCGGCTTCCTCAGCTACGATTCCGGGACGGGCATCGTTAGCGAGCTGCAGCGCCAGCCCGAGCAGGGACGCTACACCAATTCTGCGGGCGATATGCTCGATGCGACCGAAGGACCGGTGAAATTTGCCGTTGACGTAACTCGTGGCGGCATCCTCTCCTTGCTCGTCGAATCACCGACATTCATGGAACAGGTCCACCAGGGCGGTATCGTCGGTTATTGCATCATTGCTCTCGGCATGGTCGGGCTGCTCATTGCAATCTGGCGCTGGCTGGTGCTGTCGACGGCAAGCCGCAAGGTAGCCGCGCAGCTGAAGAGCGATACCGCGAACAAGGACAATCCGCTGGGACGCGTTCTTGCTGCTTACGAGGCGCACCGGAATGCTGACACCGAGACCATAGAGTTGAAACTCAGCGAAGCGGCCCTGAAGGAAATGCCGGGCCTGACCAAGGGACTGCTGTTCATCAAGGTCGTCTCGGTGGTCGCTCCGCTGATGGGTCTGCTCGGTACCGTTACCGGTATGATCCAGACCTTCCAGGTGATCACGCTCTATGGCGCAGGTGATCCGAAGATGATGGCCGGCGGTATTTCACAGGCCCTCGTGACCACGGTACAGGGGCTCGTAGTTGCGATTCCGATGGTGCTGATCCATACACTGGTCAGCGGCCAGAGCCGCAAGATCGTTAACATCATCCATTCGCAGAGTGCCGGGATTGTCGCGGAGCATTCGGAGAAGCACGGATAGGCCAAGGCCCGGAGACTAGGTATGCATTGGCTACTGGACAGTTTTGAAGCCATCCGCGGATTCATGGAGCTCGGCGGGCCTATCCTGAACTGGATTGCGTTCACGATTTTCATCATGTGGGTGCTCATCATCGAGCGTCTCATGTTCTTCCGTACGCGAATGAAAACGCTTTCGGCGGAAATTCACGAGCGCTGGGAGGCCCGGACGGAGCGGCGCTCGTGGAACGCGCACCAGATACGCGAGGGCATGATCTCCCAGTTCGAGATTGCCGTCACCCAATCGGTCAACATGATCCAGACGCTGGTCGCGTTGTGCCCGTTGCTGGGCCTGATGGGCACGGTAACGGGCATGATAACGGTGTTCGAGGTCATGGCTATTTCAGGCAGCGGTAATGTCCGGGCCATGGCGGCCGGCGTTTCGCAGGCCACGATTCCAACGATGGCGGGAATGGTCGGGGCACTTTCCGGAGTGCTCCTTGTCACATTGATCAGTCGCCGTGCGGCGAGTGAAGTCGAGTTCCTGGAAGACTCGCTCACGATGGATCATTAAGGGAAGCAGCTATGCGTAAATCGAGTGCGGATACCAGCGCAGAAGAGGAAAACGAGATCAACCTGACGCCCATGCTGGACGTGGTGTTCATCATGTTGATCTTCTTCATCGTCACGGCTTCGTTCATCAAGGAAGCGGGTATCGACGTGAATCGCCCGGATGCGCCAACGTCGCAGAAGGTCGAAGATGCCAATATCCTGATTGCAATCAGCGCCAACGACGAAATCTGGATAGACCGGCGCCTGATTGACCCTCGGGCAGTGCGCGCCAATATCGAACGTCTGCACGCCGAGAATCCGAAGGGTTCGGTGGTGATCCAGGCGGACAAGAAGTCCACGAACGAGATGCTGGTAACGGTGATGGATGCATCCCGCGCGGCCGGCGTCTACAACGTCTCGATTGCCGCAAACGAGGATTAGCGAGACAGTGGCCGCAGTACGGGCAACCAGGCGGGCTTTGGAACTGGAGAGCTGAATCATGTTAGGCAGATACGTTTTTGCCATTGTTGTCGGCAGCATCGTCACGCTGACCTTGCTTTTCGTCATGCAGTTGCTGATTGCTTTCGGCGAGAGTGCGCTGACCGATCCCAGAAAACGTCACCAGCTGGAGTTCGTCCGGGTCAAGCGAAACGAAAACGTCAATACGGAAGACCTGACTCCGGAAAAACCACCGAAACCGCCGGAAGTACCGCCGGAAGTGCCGCCGCAGGACATGGATAACATCGACCCGAACGCACCGACCATCAATGTGCCGCCACCGACGGTGGCCGCCGATGTGTCGATCGGCGGGCCGGGCGGGATGAACATTGCCGAAGGCGATTACCTGCCGATAGTGCGGGTTGCCCCGGTCTATCCTGCAAGGGCGCTTTCACGGGGCATCGAAGGCTACGTGGACATGAGCTTCACAGTTACCGTTACCGGCAGCGTTCGCGACCCCAAGATCGACTTCTCCACCAGCAGCCTTTTCGACAGCGCTGCCGAGAAAGCCGTACTCAAGTTCAAGTACAAGCCCAGGGTGGTGGACGGTGTGCCGGTAGAGGTACACAACGTCAAGACTCGTATTACTTTCAAGATAGAGGAATAAGGCGATCCGGATCTTCGAATCCGGATTGTCGAACCTGGCGGGACTCAACAGGGACACCAATGAAATGAACATCTCATACAGGATCTCGAAGCATGTGGCGGCGCTTGCCCTGTCCTGCCTGATCTGTGCCGCTGCCTATGCTCAGACGGAAGAGGAACGCAGGGCAGCAGCCGAAGCGGAAAGCGCTGCGCAAAAGACCAAAGAGGCCCAGGCTGTCAGCAAGGAAGTGTATGACCGGATCACCGTAGCCCAGGAGGAGATCGAGGCCGAGAATTTCACGGCCGCGATGGGCATATTGCAGGGCCTGCTCGGCAAGAAAGGCCTCACGGAGTACGAGAGACAGAATGTGCTGAACTACATCGGCTTCGTGCAATACAGCACGGACGATATCAAGGGTGCGATCAGGACTTACAAGGAGATGCTGCTGATCCCGACCATAGAGCCGCAGATCCGCAAGCAGACGATCTATACCCTGGCACAGTTGTCGACGATGGAAGAGGATTTCGCCGGCGCGCTGAAGCTGATGGACGAATGGTTCGTACTCGAGACCAATCCGCCGCCGGAAGCCTACATACTGTACGCACAGAACCTCTACCAGCTGAATCGCTACAAGGACATGATACGGCCGATAGAGACCGCCATGTCAGTGGCGACGGCGCGTGAAACGCAAATCAAGGAAGACTGGTACGTCCTGTTGAACTTCGCTTATTTCCAGCAGGAGAACTTCGCCAAGGTTCGGGACATACAGAAGATACTCCTCGCCACTTGGCCGAAGAAACGGTACTGGTTCTCGCTGGCGGGTGCGTATACCGAGCTGAACGAAGAGAACAACCTGATCAATGCCTACTCGGCGGCGTACACGCAGGGATTGCTCGAAAAAGAGTCCGAACTGACCACCATGGCGCAGCTCTTCATGCAGGCCGAGGCGCCGTACAAGGCAGGCAAGCTCCTCGAGGAAGAGATGGCGAAAGGGCGCGTCGCCAAGGACGCAAAGAATTACCGGCTGTTGTCGCAAGCCTGGACGCTGGCGATGGAAGACGAGAAAGCGATCCCGGCTTTGAAGGAAGCGGCGCGACTGAGCGATGAAGGCGAACTGGATTTGCGTCTGGCAAACGCCTATCTCAACGTCGGCCAGCACGCGGAATGCGTAACCGCCATACGAGCTGCACTCCGCAAAGGCGGAATAAAAAGCCAGGACAACGCACACATTACCTTGGGCATGTGCCAGTACAACCTGAAGCAGTACCAGGATGCGATTGCCTCATTCCGTGAAGCGGGCAGGACATCGCGATCCAGGCGTGTTGCGGACCAGTGGATAGCGGTCATTCAGAGCGACATCGACCGGAATGAGCAGATACAGCTGGCCGAAGCGGCCGCACGCAAGCAGCAGGAAGCCCTGGAGCGACGTCGTCG
>DATICC010000166.1:0-7306 GCA_035457045.1 Woeseiaceae bacterium
GCCGTCGGCAAAGGCATCGCACAATGCCTTGAGCCAGTCCGGTGCCGAGTCATAGGCTACTTTTGCCTCATCGACCGTCATGTACAGTCGCGCCCGAAGGTCGCTGTAAAGCGCCTCCTCGCCCTCTACTTCCGCCAGCCGGCCGGTCGCCCAGATGTAGTTCTGCTCGATGCGATTGAAATCGTCCTCGCTTTGCGCATACAGCATGCCGAAAACGGCATCCGCATCGGTTGCCGCGTAGACATGCGGCACACCAAAGTCGTCACGAATAATAGAGACGTTTTTCGCGCGTGCCTCGAGCCGCTCATACTCGCTGTCCTGTGTGCCCGCCTGGCAGGCAGCCAATGCCACCAGCGCAAGATAGAGATACACCAGTCGGGCCTGCCGAAATAGCGGGCGTTTCGAATTCATTGATCCCCCTTGCTCATGCCGCGACCTGGCGGTCCGGCGCGATCGCAGTTCAACCTTGATCTCAGCCACTGGTGGAAATCCCACAGTGAGTACTCCTGCGGCACGAGTATGCCATGCTCGTGACGCAGACTTTTCAATCCCTGCTGGTTGAGTTCGCAAACACGGCCGTCCTGTTCCAGCAAAGTGCGCCCGACGGCGAACAATTTCTCGAATTCGTCCCGGTATGCAACCGCGGTATCCGGTGGCAGCAGCCAGTCGACAATCAGCTCGATCGATTCCGGGCCATGCGGAAGCACTCGCACACTGCGCACGTAATCCGGGTGTGCGACCACAAACATGCTGGCGGTGAAAGATGCAAACGTAACACCGGCGGTGATGTCCGACTCATCCAGCCCGGGCAGCAACGGCAGTCGCGACTGGCCGTCCATCGTCCAGGTCTTGAGCCCGGGCGCAACCCGCGGCCGCCCCTCGTCCCCCGGATGCGAGGCTTGCCAGCCCGGAATATCGGCATGGCTCAGCACCGCCTGCTGATACAGCGGAACCAGCCGGCAAAGTTCCGGGTGCACGCGCGGGCAGTGATAGCACTCGGAATAATTCTCCCAGAAAACCTTCCAGTTGCAGGCCAGTGTGCGCCGGTCC
Organism: Woeseiaceae bacterium; assembly: GCA_035457045.1. Taxonomy (GTDB): domain Bacteria; phylum Pseudomonadota; class Gammaproteobacteria; order Steroidobacterales; family Woeseiaceae; genus JAKEGN01. The sequence continues at coordinate 1,051 of DATICC010000166.1, forward strand.
TGTTGCACGGAGATCATTTCCGCCAGGGGCCAGTGATCCAGCAGTCGAGCTTCGGCGCCGAGAAATTCCGTCAACGGCGTATCCGGCTCTAAAGAAAGATTGACGAAGATATAACCGCCCCAGGTATCGGAATGGACTCGGTACAGCGGGTAATCCGTTGCGCTGAAATCAGCTGCCGGCAACCTCGACGGCGTTGCGACGAGTTTGCCGTCGAGGTCGTAGGTCCAGGTATGGTAGGGGCAGATGATCCGGCCGTTGCGAAACCGTCCGCGATCTGCGGTGCATAACACCGAACCGCGATGACGACAGGAGTTGTGGAAGACGCGCAGCTTGCCCGCTGCATTTCGAGTCACGATCAATCGCTGGTTGCCGATCCCTGCTGCGAAGAAATCGGCGGCCAGTGGTATCTCCTCCAGCCGGCCGACGCAAACCCAGTCGCGATACCAGACTGCATCGAGCTCCCGGGCAAAGTGCGCAGCATCGTAGTACCAGCTGGCTGGTAACGAATGCTCGGTGCGTGACAGGAGGCTCATGGCGAGGCATTCTGTCATAAAGGTCCTGCGCATACCTCCCGCGGATTGCGGGTCACGCGTGTCGTCAGGTTCGCAAGAATGGTGCCGCACTCGGATTAGGTGCTACAAAGGCGGCCGGGCTTCCGGAGCAGACCATGCAACGACTGGCATTCATCCTGTTGTTTCTCGCGTTCGCGACCCGGACCGCGACAGCGTCGCCCCGCGCGGATTTCGAAGCGTTGCTCGAGGATCACTGGGCGACAGCCAACCAGGAGCAGGTGTTCTTTCGTACCGACCCGGATGCCTGGCGTATGCACGGCAAGCTCGCCGAGTTCACTGCCGAGGCGCGAGCGAGGCGGCAACACTACAACGACGTCGTACTGGAAAGGCTTGAAGCCATTGATGTCGCGGCATTGCCTGCGGCGCAACAGCTGACCTACCGCCTGTTCCGCTACGAGCGGCGCGCCGAACAGGAGAGTTACCGGCAGCCGGACCACTTGTTCCCCATTACCTCGATGTTCGGCTATCACAGTTATTTTGCGGACGCGCCGGCCAACATGTCGTTTCTTACCGTTCGGGATTACGAGGATTACCTGGTTAGCCTGGACGACTTCCCGCGCTACAACCGCGAACACCTGGACCTGTTGCGTGAAGCGGTAATGCGCGGCTACACGCAACAATGCGATGCCATGCAAGGCGTTCGCAAAGGCATCCAGGCACTCATCGTTGATGATCCGGCAACGAGCGCCCTGCACGGACCATTCGAGCGCTTCCCTTTATCGATTCCCGCGGAGCAACAGGCCGAGATCAGGGACCGGGGCACTGCACTGATCGCGCAAAAGATCGTTCCCGCTTTTCGCGAATTGCTGCAGTTCTACGATACGGACTACATCCCTTACTGCCGCAAACCTGCCGGAGTCGGCAAGCTCGAGGGCGGTGCCGACTTCTATGCATGGCGGGTGCGGTATTTCACCACCACGGACATGGAAGCTGCGGATATTCACGAGCTTGGCAAGTCGGAGCTGGCTCGCATACGCCGCGAAATGGACTCGATAGTCGAGGCGACCGGATTTGACGGAGACTTCGTTGCTTTCCTGAAATTTCTGCGCTCCGATCCGCGCTTTTATGCCAAAGACGTGCCGGAACTTCTCGGTCGTGCGGCGCTGATTGCGAAAACTGCCGAAGGCGAGCTGCCGCGCTTTTTCACCGTGCTGCCGCGCGGCACGTACAACATCAAAGCCAATCCCGGTCGTGGCTCCTATTACGTGGGTTCCTCGGGTGACGGCACGACCTCGGGCACTTATTTCGTCGGAACCGCCAGTCTCGATTCCCAACCGCTGTTCACACTGGAAGCGCTGACACTACACGAGGGCGTGCCAGGTCATCATCTGCAATCGGCGCTGGCGATGGAACTTGACGTGCCCGAGTTCCGCCGTACTGTCTATCACTCTGCTTTTGGCGAGGGCTGGGGTCTTTACTCGGAGAGGCTCGGCAGGGAAATGGGCTTCTACCGCGATCCCTACAGCGATTTCGGCCGCCTCACCTACGAAGCGTGGCGCGCCTGCCGCCTTGTCGTCGACACCGGCATGCATGCCTTCGGCTGGACACGCGAACAGGCGATCGATTTCATGCTGCAGAACACGGCGTTGAGCGAATTTGAAATTCGCAACGAAGTCGATCGCTACATCACCTGGCCGGCGCAGGCCCTGGCTTACAAGATCGGCGAAATCCGCATACGCGCAATGCGGGAAAAGGCCGAGCGAGCGCTCGGTGCCGATTTCGACCTGCGGCGTTTTCACGATACCGTCATCGGCAGCGGCTCCCTGCCTATCGACATACTCGATGAGATGGTCGATGCATGGATCGAGAACGAGCTGCGCGGTGCCGGCGGGTGAAGTCCATGGCTGCGGCCGAATTTGACATATCGGGCCCGCCGAAAAGTCCGGCAATTTGATGCAGTTCCTATGTGCGAAAACGCTAGCACGGCATAATTCCCATCGTTCGAGTCGCGCTGTGACGATGGCAGGGAGCCGTGCCAATGAGCAGACAAGTGACCAGGATGGTGACCGCCGCAGCGGCGTCGTTCATGCTCCTGCTTGCAACGCAGGCGGCAGCCGAACACTCGCACATCGCGGCGACGCCGCAGGACACCGTGGTTGTCGAGGCCGGCGCTACACTGATTCCAGAACGCTGGTGCGTCGAATCGCACATGCTCACGCCGTCGCTGGCGACCCAATTGAGCCTGCGGGATCCGACCCGTGTGTCCCGGTCCGGTAACGCTCTTTCGGTCTACGACTTCCAGCTCATGGACGGCGTCACCGACCACTCATCTCTTTCCTACCGGCTGGCCGAGTTCGACAGCGACAGGCTCGTGACATTCTGGCAAAGCGAATCGCTGGGCCTGTTCCTCGGCGTTTCCGACGGCGGCTTCCTGCGTCTCAGCATCGCCGGAAAAAAACACTGACTCCGCTGGTTGCCGGTCTCGTTACAGCCTCAGTCTTCGCCGATGTCCTCGTTCCATAGCGTCGGGCTGGCATCTATGAAATCCGTCATCAGCTTCCGGCATTCATCGCTGTGAGCATGACGCAATTCGACGCCGCGTGACCGCAGGTAATCCTCTGGCCCTCTGAAGGTCAAATTCTCACCTATGACCACGCGCGGAATGCGGTACAGGAGGATGGCACCACTGCACATGTCGCAGGGCGACAACGTCGAGTAAAGCGTCGCTTTGCGGTAATCGGCAGCGCCAAGGCGGCCGGCGTTCTCCAGGCAGTCCATTTCGGCGTGCAGCACCACACTGCCCTTTTGCACGCGCTGGTTGTGGCCGCGCCCCACAATGGTACCGTCGATGACCAGCACGGACCCGATGGGGACGCCACCCGCGTCCCGTCCCCTGTGTGCCTCGGCTATGGCCGCCTGCAGGTATTCATCCATGGGCCGGCAGTGTAGCAAAGCCTGGTTTTCCGGCGCTCAGGTGGCACAGATTAAACATAACGCGGCGTTGCGGTACTTTTTCCAGGGCCAGGCAACCGAAAGCCGCATCCGGCCTCGCTTTCTGTGACATAACTCCCTGCAGGCCCTGGCATTCGACGGCAAACTGCTGGCACAGCAGAGGATTCGCAGATCCATGATGCTGCAAGAAATCGGTTAATCAGGGCTGCCATGTACGAGAAACATTTCGGTCTGAAGTCGCGACCCTTCCGCTCGAACCTCGAAGCATCCGCCATATTTGTCGGACCTGCACAAGTCAAGGTCATGACAAACCTGAAGAAGGCGCTCGCGGCGCCGGATGCGGTGGTCAGCGTGACCGGTGTTGTCGGCGTCGGCAAGACGACAATTGTCAATCGTGCAGTCGAAGCCGTCACCAGCAAGCGAACCGTTGCGCGGGTCGGCCGCATGCAACTTGCCGCCGACGAAGTATTGGAATTGCTGCTGACCGAATTCAATGTCAGCCGCCAGCCGAACGGTACAATACAGCGATTCGCCGCATTCAAGAGACTGTTGCACGACTGGGCGGCCGGTGGCACACGAGCGTTCATCATCGTGGAAGATGCCGAGCGCATCGGCAATGACGCACTTATCGAACTCGAGGCCCTGACGGCCGCCGACAGCGGTGACAGCGCCGGCGCCAGCATCGTTTTGATGGGCCAGCCATCGCTTGCGGAGCGCCTGTCGTTGCCGGAACTCGCCCGCTTGAAACAGCGGACTCGGCTGCGCCAAACCATAGCTTCATTGAGCGGCCCCGAGGTCCAGGGCTATCTCAAGCACTGCATCCGCACGGCCGGCGGCGATTTCGACTCGATCTTCGACCCGGTCGCCATCGACATGCTGTTCCGTTGCTCCGAGGGCGTACCACGGGTAATCAACAATCTCTGCGAGTCGGTCCTCGCGGCGGCGGCGGAGGCTGGCGCGAGCCTGGTAATGCCGCAACTCGTGCAGCACGTGGCCAACGAGGAGTTCGGTCTGCAGCCGACGTTGCCGCCCGCAAGCCGCACGAGGTACGGCAGGAAACCGGATTCACCAGCCGAAGCGGCACCGGGACACCCTGAGGCACCGGCCAAAACCGGGGCTGATGCAGACGCCCGGCCGGCAACACCAACAGCGGTCAGATCCGAGGCCAAACCGGAGGCGGTATTGTCGCCCAAGGCCAGGACTGATGCCAAACCGTCGTCTCTCGTGGCCAGGGCCGAATCAAAACCCCTGCCTGCGACCCCGCCCGTCGCCAAGGCCGATGCCGATGCCGAGGTAATACCACCGGTCGCTGCAGCAGTGGTAACCGAATTCGAGCCGGTACCCGTCGTCGCGTTCACCCCGGAACCCGAGCAAAGGCCCACCGCAGTCACCGGGCGCCCCGTTGCCACGACACGCGTCGTCGAAGTAACGAAGACGCCAGTGACGGCAACACCGGTCCCGGCGATCGACGTCGTGAAACAAGAACCGCCAGTGGTGGCCGAACCTGCGGCCGGGGAACTTCCGCTCGAGGACATTCCGGAATTGATCCAGGACACACAGCCGGAGCTGGTCGCGCTACCCTTGGGCACCGACCTGCCCGACCTGACCGACCTCGTCATGCCCGCAAAGGGCAAAGGTGCGGTGAAGGGCAAGGTGAAAGGCAAGGCGTCGGATTCGCTCACTTTGCCCACGCTCGACGATATTCCCACCTTGTCCGGCGAATGCCGTGTCGAGTCCGGCGCTGTAGCGACACCGACCAGGCCTGCAATGACCAGGCCCAGGCAGCCCGCTGCCGATACGCCGAAACCCGCGGCGAAGCCGGCGGCGCAGCCGAAACCCGCCCCGCCTGCACCGGCCCCGCGTGTACCCGTTCAGCAGGAGGTCGTTGCGGCAAAGGCTCAACCGCCGGCTGAACCGAAAGCCGACACCACCATCACCGAGATTCCCGCGTGGGATCGCGATCCGACGTTGGCGGAATTGAAACCCGACATCGAAGCCCTCGAAGCGGCGCTTGCCGCAGTCCCCGAACCGGCCGGCAGACCGCAGGCGAGAGTCGATCCAAAGCCGGGCCCAGCCCCGACCGCCACGCCGACTGCCGCCAAGCCGAACGGCAAGGGCGCGGTGCAGAACTTCGACCTGCCGGAGATCACGCTGGAAAAGGAATTGCAGGTCAAGGAAATCGAGGCACAGGAGTTGTTGCGAAAAACGTCGCCGCCCGATACTCACGAGGCCGATCTGGAAGTGAAGGTCAAGCGAAAGCACGGTTTCGATCTCGATCGCCTGGCGGCAGAACTCGGCAAAGCGCGATCCCTGGAGGACGTGGACGACAAGCTGGCCGAAACGCTGTTCGGCGAAGAGATGGCACAGGCGGCAGCTGAAATAGCCGCGATGGTCGCGGCCGATGCAGATGCGAAGAATCAAACAGCCAAAGAGGTCACCGGCAGCGCGCGCCCTGCGGCACCTTCGCCCGGCGCGAACAAGCATGAGACGATCGTCCCACCGGCCGCAACAGCAGCGAAACCAGCCGCCAGCGTGCCCACGAGTTCGCCGGCAATTTCTCCCCAGCTCAATGCAAAATCGGCGGGCCCCAAACCCGGCGTGCCAGGGTCACCAACAGCCGGGGCAGCCAGAGTCGCCACCACTGCAAGAAACGCGGGGGCACCCAAAGGGCCGGTGCTGGAAATTGCGCTCGGCGGCCATCCGGAGCCCTCGCCCGCTGCGCCGGCAGCCACGCCGGAACCCATCGAGAATCAGTTCGGCACCTCGATGACGGCGACGTTGAAGGCACTCGG
>DATICC010000167.1:0-9472 GCA_035457045.1 Woeseiaceae bacterium
ATCCCGGCGAATTCAAAGCGGGGAAGTGGACTGTTGCTACGCAGCAGATCCTGCAGGCTGATGTCCTGGAGGGCGCCGCGTATGGCGACGTTGATCCGCTGCCACGCTCCGCCGACGCAGCAGAAGGCCTCGAAGTTGCAATGGCTGTCACTGCCGCTGCACTCCGTGATCGAGACCGGCCCCTCCAGCGCGTCGATGATGCTGGCTGCGCTGATGGCCGTGGCCGAGCGCGCCAGGCGGTAGCCTCCGTGGGCGCCTCGCGTGGAGGTGACCAGCTCAGATTTAGCCAATAATTTCAATAGCTTACTAACCGTAGGCAGGGCAATTCCAGTGCCCGCGGCAACCTCGGCCGCGCTGGCCACGCCATCCGGTCCGCTGGCGAGGTGTCCAAGAACCACGGTTCCGTAGTCGGTCAGCTTGCTGATGCGAAGCACGGCAAATCTCCACCGTCTGAAAAGTGGACCATTTTAGTACTATTTGCCAAGCCTCGCCAAGTGCGGGCATCCGCGTGGCCCGGGAGCGGGGGGGATTTTGTTATGCTAGGACGTCCCCTTAAGACAAGCATCGCGCCACAGGGCGTTTCCGGCCGGGCGCAAAATCGACACGAACCGACCTGGAGACAGCTCACGATGAATGTGAAAGAACTGAACGCGGTTGCCAAAGCCATGGTGGGCAAAGGCAAGGGAATCCTGGCAGCCGACGAAAGCAGTCCAACCATCAAGAAACGCTTCGACAGCATTGCGACTGCCTCGACAGAGGAGAACCGGCGACGCTATCGCGAAATGCTGTTCACTGCCAAAGGGGCAGAGGCTTACATCGGTGGCGTCATACTCTACGACGAGACGATACGGCAGAGCACCTCGAAGGGCGTTCCGTTCCCGAAGTACCTGAACGACCTCGGCATGATCGCCGGCATCAAGGTGGACACCGGGGCAAAGGCGCTCGCGGGTTTCCCCGGTGAGCTGATTACCGAAGGGCTGGACGGGCTGCGCGACCGGCTCAAGGAGTACTACGGAATGGGAGCGCGCTTTGCCAAATGGCGCGCGGTCATCAACATCGGCAAGGGCATACCGAGCGAATTCTGCCTGCGAGCCAATGCGCACGCCCTGGCGCGCTATGCGGCGCTCTGCCAGGAGGCACAGATCGTGCCGATCGTCGAACCTGAAGTAATCATGGACGGTGACCACAGCATCGCGCGATGCGAAGAGGTCACGGCGGCCGCGCTCGATATCGTGTTTGCCGAGCTGCGTGCGCACCGGGTTGCCCTCGAGGGCATGGTGCTGAAACCCAACATGGTCATATCCGGTACCAAGGCGCAAAACCGCGCCGGCCCCGAGGAAGTCGCGAAGGCAACTCTGCGCTGCCTCAAGGCACATGTCCCACCCGAGGTGCCGGGGATTGCGTTTCTCTCCGGTGGCCAGACCGCCGAAGAGGCGACACTGCACCTGGACCTGATGAATCGCATGGGCAAGCTGCCGTGGGAGCTTTCGTTTTCCTACGGCCGGGCCCTGCAGGCACCGGCGCTGGAAGCCTGGCACGGCAAGGAAGAACGGTTCGCCGCCGGGCAGAAAGCCCTGTACAAGAGGGCGAAACTCAACAGCCTTGCGCATCTCGGCAAGTACAAGTCGGACATGGAAGCCGACGCTGCCTGAGCGTCGCGCGATCCATGGCTGACACATCGGAACAGATTATCGAGGTCAGGGACGTCGACTATTCGCGCGGCCGCCTGGAGATATTCAAAGGCCTGAATATCAATATACGGCGCGGCGACGTGACCGCCGTCATGGGTCCGAGCGGAACCGGCAAGACCACGCTGCTCCGACTGATCACCCGGCAGATCGTGCCCGACCGGGGCCACATACTCATCGACGGCGTCGATATCGGCAAACTCAATCTGAAGGACCTGTACCGGCTGAGGCGGCGTTTCGGGGTGCTGTTCCAGAACGGTGCCCTGCTGACGGACTTCAGCGTGTTTGAAAACGTTGCGTTTCCCCTGCGCGAGCACACGAAGTTGCCGAACCGCCTGATCCGCCACGTGGTCCTGACAAAATTGCACGCGGTCGGATTGCGCGGGGCCGCCGACATGATGCCGGGGCAGTTGTCCGGCGGCATGGCGCGTCGCGTGGCACTGGCACGGGCGATGGTCATGGATCCCGATATCCTGATTTACGACGAGCCTTTCGTTGGTCTCGACCCGATCTCAATGGGCGTGATCGTCCGCCTGGTTCGCAAGATGAACGACGCACTGGGCATCACCAGCATCCTTGTGAGCCACGACGTGCAGGAGATCGCCTCCGTCGCGGACTGCTCGTACCTCATTTCGAATGGCAAGGTGGCGGCGTCCGGGAGCCCGACGGAGCTGAAGAACACCCAGTCGAAGCTGGTTCAGCAGTTCATGCACGGCATGGCCGACGGTCCGGTCGCATTTCACTTCGCGGCGCCGGACTACGAAGAACAGCTTCTCGGCCGCGATGTCGAGCAATAGCCCATGTTTCGCGACCTGTACATAACGCTCAAAGAGTTCCTGCGCACCTTCGGTGCGATGCAGCTGTTTTTCTTAAGGCTGCTCAGCAATTCGCCGAGCATCTTCGTCAAGCGTTTCAACCTGGTCGTGCACCAGGTACACAATGCCGGGGCCCTGTCACTGGTCATCATCATGGTGTGCGGTTTGTTCGTCGGGGGCGTGCTTGGGCTGCAGGGCCATGCAAACCTGTCGAAATTCAATGCCGAGGACTCGGTCGGTACCTTCGCGGCGTTTTCCCTGATCAAGGAACTCGGACCGGTCATTACTGCGCTGCTGTTTGCCGGTCGTGCAGGCACCGCGCTTGCCTCGGAGATCGGCCTCATGAAGGTCACCGATCAGCTCGCGGCCATGGAAATGATGGCAATCAATCCGTTGCGCCGGGTGCTGGTACCACGCTTCCTCGGCGGCGTGATAGCAATGCCGCTGCTGGTCGCGGTCTTTACCACGGTCGGGCTATTCGGCGCGCACCTGGTCGGCGTCAGTCTCATGGGTGTCGATGCAGGAGCCTTCTGGCAGCAAATGCGAAGCACGCTGGAAATGGGCGACATCTACGAAGGCATCGTCAAGAGCATCGTATTCGGCATCGTCGCCAGCCTGTATGCGGTGTGGGAAGGCTATAATGCGATACCGACGGCCGAGGGTGTCGGGCGTGCGACTACCCGAACCGTGGTACTGACGGCAATTGCTGTACTCATACTCGATTTCATGATTACTGCCGTTTCGATCTGAGGAACTAGCATGCAACAAACACGTACAGTAGAACTAGGCACCGGGCTCTTCGTGTTGCTGGGCATGGCCGCGCTGTTCTTCCTGACAACCCAGACGACCGGTTCGAACACGTTCTCCGGCACGGAGACATTCAAGGTCAGCGCCCGATTCGAGAATGTCGGGAGCCTGAAGATTCGCGCCCCGGTTGCCATGTCCGGCGTAACCATCGGACGGGTGCTGTCCGTTCGCTTCGATCCGGAGCAACTGAATGCAGAAGTCGTATTCGAGATTGACAGCCAGTACAACCGGATACCGGATGATTCCGATGCCAGCATACTCACGGCGGGCCTGCTCGGCAGCCAGTACATTGGTCTGCAGGCGGGCGGGTCGGAAGAGTATCTGCAGGAAGGCAGCGAAATCCTGTTTACGCAGTCGGCGATCGTCATTGAGAACCTGATCGGCAAGTACCTGTTCAACCAGGGTGCCGACAGCAGCGAAGGGGAAGAAGAGTGAGCGGGCGCGCGGGTGCAAGGATTCTGCTTCCGATGGCGCTTGCCTGGCTGTCCGCCGGCGCGCATGCGCAAACGTCGCCGAACGACGTAATTCAGGAGGCGGCGGACCTGCTGGACAAGGCGCTCGAGGGCCGAAAAGAAGAGCTCGCGGCAAACCGCGAGGAGTTGTACAAGGTCATTAACGACATCCTGTTGCCACGTTTCGACCGGACCTATGCGGCGCAGCTGGTGCTCGGACCGCACTGGAAAACGGCGAGCAAGGTACAGCGACAGCAATTCATCGACGCCTTCTACCAGAGCCTGCTGCAAAAGTACGCGGACGGCGTGCTCGACTATGACGAAAGCCGCGTCGAGATATTGCCGTTCCGCGGTGACCTGGCCAAGCCGCGCGTCATCGTACGGACCATAGTGCGGCTCGACGACGGTACCAAGGTGCCGGTCGATTACAACCTGGTCAAGCGGGCGGCCGGGTGGCTCCTCTTCGACGTCAGCATCGAAGGAATCTCCTATGTCAGGAATTTCCGCGTCGAAATGAATGCGGAAATCCAGCAATCCAGCCTGGATTCGGTGATCGCCCGGCTGCAAAAAGAAACCAGCGTTGGCGCATCGGGCGATGGGTCATCCGGCAGCGGCACGCCGTGACGGATAAATTCACGCTCGAGGACAAGGGCGATGGCCGTTACCTGCTCAGCGGCGAAATGACATTTCGCACCGCCGGCAGGATATTGCGTACCAGTGAGGAGATGTTCGAGCCGCACACCCGCATCGAAGTGGATCTCTCCGGTGTAAGCAAGACGGATTCAGCCGGGCTTGCCCTGTTGCTCGAGTGGATTACCTGGGCCAACCATACCGTGCGCGAGATTCGTTTCGTCGGCGTTCCCGAGCGTATCGACGCCATCGCCAAGACCACCGAAGTCGATCACCTGCTGAAGCGCGGCGAGCGTTGGGCAGGTTTCATCGAAGCGCCTGCCTGACCAAACGCGATCCTGGGCGGCGCGCCCGGCTATTCTGTGCTGTCGTCAGGATTGTCCTCGTCGATGGAATCGTCGTCGATCAATTCTTCTTCCAGGTATTCGTCGTAGAAGTCGTCACCGGCCGGCGGATTGCCGTCGTAAATGCGGTACTCACGGTTCTGCAGGTACGACTCGCGTATGGACAGGTACCGGTCGGTCGAGTCTTCGAGATACTCTTCCGCGGCAAACAATCGCTGGCGAACGTCGACGAGGCGTACCAGGTAGATCTTGTCCCTGACCGAGGCGTTGTCGTAGTACAGCAGCAAGTCTCCCATGAAGTTCAGCGGGATGGCGAAGGTATCGCGCAGGGTGTGCGGGCCAAGGATGGGCACGACGACGTAAGGCCCATCGGGCACACCCCACACAGCCAACGTTTGGCCGAAATCCTCGTTCTGCTGCTCGAGCCCCATATCGGTTGCCACATCTAGCAGGCCGCCGAGCCCGAAAGTGCTGTTCGCCAGGAACCGGCCCGCCTCGCTGAAGCCAGCCCTGGCCTTGCCCTGCAGGAATTGGTTCACCATGTTCAACGGCGTGCGGAGATTCTGCGAAAAATTGCTGACTCCCGTGCGCAGGACAGGCGGAAAAGCAGCCTCGTAGCCTTTGGCCAGCGGCTTGAGGCTCACCTTGTCCAAACCATCATTGAAACCGTGGATATGCCGGTTCATCGGCTCCCAGGGATCCGCCGCTGAACGCTGGTCGGGCGGGGCGGCCGGCTGCGTGGCACAGCCGCAGGCCAATACAATCAGGGACAGGCAGAATGGCAGTCTCGCGGACGACATGGGTGCTCGCCTCGTTCTTGTTTTTGACTAGGGTAGCAGAACCGCTACCCGAACTTCACGGTTCCAGGAGGCTCGCCGATTGCGCCACCGGCCGGCTGCGCGCCAATTGCTGCAATTGTTCCTCGGTCATGAACTCCCTGATGAAGTCGATTCGCGCCTCGAAGCGTATGCGTTGGATCTCGTTGAGTTCCGGTACGCTCAGGGCCCGTTGCAGGAAGCTGACACCGCCCACCAGGTCGCCGATCATGAAGCGGTACTCTGCCATGTAGTAATTGGCCTCGGCAATTTCGCCGGCTTGTTCGGCGGCGCGCGCAATCAGTCGCACCTGCTCCGGCGTCGGTGTCGTGTTGTTCAAAAGGTCGAGCAGAATTTCGTGCGCGTATTGGGCGTTGCCGAGCTGCAGCAGCGCTTCGGCATAGGACACGATGAGAGGCGTGTTGCGCGGAAACAGCTCGCGCGCACGTTCGAAGGTCTGAAGCGCAGCATCAACCTGTTCCAGGGCCAGCTGGGATTGAGCAAGGCCGATGTGATACGGAATCACCTCCGGCTCACGGTTCATCAATTCCTCGAATACCCGATTGGCTTTGAGGTGATCCCCGTGTCGCACATAGGCTACGGCCAGCCCGTAGCGCTGCGCGTCCGACATGAACTCGTAATTCATCTTTTCGAACCAGGCGACGGCATCTTCGGACGTTTCCTGCTTTGAAACCAGCAGCCGTGCGCGGGCAATACCGTAATTCTTCGAGTCGCTCGTATTGGCCGACGGATACTCCCTTGCACGGCCGCGAGCTTCGGCAATCCGGTCGCTGCTGACGGGGTGGGTGCTCAGGAATTCGGGCAGCCTGTACTCGCCGGATCCCGAGTTTCGCGAAATCACCTCGAAGAACGAAGCCATGCCCTGCGGATCGAAACCGGCATCTGCCAGCGCCGCGATGCCGATGCGATCGGCCTCGTACTCGTTGCTGCGCGTGAAATTGATTTGCGCCTGAGCCTGGGTCCCCTGGGCAACGGCAATGGCGCCCTGCATCGCATCGCCGCCGGCGCCGGCAGCGCCGGCGACAATGGCGCCGAGCATGATGGCCGTGCTCAGCAGGCTTTGCCGCTGGTTGGCGTGCACGGCACGGGCGATATGCCGCTGGGTGACATGCGCGATTTCGTGTGCGAGCACGCCGGCCAACTCGTCCTCGCTGCGGGTCGCCTCGAGCAGGCCTGTGTGCACGCCTATAAAGCCGCCAGGCAGGGCGAATGCGTTGATGGCGGGATCGTTGACGACAAAGAACGTGAACTTGTGGTCGCCGTCGTTGGCATACGCCGCCACGCGATGGCCGATCTCGTTCACGTACTCGGTGATGAGCGGGTCTTCGACCAGCTGACCGCTGGCACGAATGCTGTGCATGATGGCGCGGCCGATTTGGGCTTCATCGGCCTTCGACAGGATCGCATCGGCAGGGCTGCCGAGTTCCGGCAGGTTCACATCGGCCGCGTACGCGAACACCGGGACCAGCGCGGCGGCTGCCAGGAAAACGCGTAACCTTTGTGAGATGAGTCTTTTCAAGGTCGTCGGGACCGGGCTGTACGAGTCATTTGGGACCGGGAGTTGCCGGTGTCGTTCCCATCATACCCGCTGTGGTGGTGGGAGCCAGGGATTCAAACTATATTACCGCGCGGCGGGCATTACATAAGCGACTGATTTAGCGAAGAATTGATCCTTAACAATTCTTTACAGCTTCCAGCACTTCCGCGGCGTGACCTTTGACCTTCACCTTGCGCCATTCGGCTCGCAGCTTGCCGCTCGCATCGATCAGGAAGGTGCTGCGCTCGATCCCCATGAACTTTCGGCCGTAAAGGCTCTTCTCCCTGATGACATCGAATTTCCGGCACAGGGCTTCATCCGGGTCCGAAATCAGATGGAACGGAAACTGCTGCTTCTCGCGGAATTTTTCGTGCGACGCGAGGTTGTCCTTCGAAACGCCGAAAACCTGCGTATTCAGCCGCCGGAACCTGGCGTGCAGGTCGCGGAAGTCCTGTCCCTCGGTCGTGCAACCGGGTGTCGCATCCTTGGGATAGAAATACAGCACGACATTGCTGCCGCGCAGTGCTTTGAGCTGGACCGTTTGCCCGCCGGTCGCCTGGCATTTGAAATCGGCGACGACGCGGTTCAGTGCCGGCGCCGCCATCAGGACTTCACCGGCTCCAGGATGGAATCGATATTCAGCTGATCGCAGAGCTCGAGAAATTCATCCCGCAGATGGGCGATCGACAAGGTGCCAGGCACGTTTATCGTCATCTGCATCGAGAACATCGGCGAGCCCGAGTGCGGCGCGGCATAGCGGCGCGTTGCAAGATCGGCAATCTCGATATTGCGTGCGGAGAAGAAGCTGGCAAGGCTGAACACGATGCCGGGCTGGTCGAGGCACACGACATCGACCCCGTAGGGCATGCTGTCAGGTCGCCCGGTGCGTTGGCCGGTCTTGCGGATGGTGATCTCGAGATTGTTGTCCCTGGTCAGTTTGTCCAGTTCCGTCTGCAGCTTGGTCAGCGTATGCCAGTTGCCGGAGATCAGCATCAGCATGGCAAATTCGGCGCCGAGCGCTGTCATGCGGCTCTCCTCGATATTGCCGCCGCAGTCCAGGATGACCCGGGTGATGTCGTTCACTACGCCGGCCCGGTCGGTACCAACTGCTGATAAAACAATCAGTTGGGATATTTTTCCGGATTCTTCCTGAGGTTTCGGTCGATTGAAGATTACAGTCTTGTTCATTGCTTTCCCGGCCTCGCTGGGGCCCTTTTTTCTTGCCAGCCCGTAGGGTCAACAGTAACATCGCCGCCTTGTTTTAGGCGAGGAGTTGTTGTGTTCGAAGGTAGCCTCGTAGCCCTGGTCACGCCATTCGATGCGCAAGACCGGGTGGATCATGAGGCTCTCGAACGCTTGATCGAGTTCCATGTCCGCTCGGGCACCGACGGGCTGGTGATTGCCGGAACGACCGGCGAATCACCGACCCTGCGCAAGGACGAACACGCCAGGCTTATCCGTGCGGCCGCGGAGATGGCGGCAGGGCGACTGCCCGTCATCGCCGGCACCGGTTCGAATTCGACCGCGCAGACGATCGAGTTGTCGCTTGCGGTCGCCGATGCGGCGATCGATGCCTACCTGATGGTTGTGCCGTATTACAACAAGCCGGTGCAGGAGGGCTTGTTCCGGCACTTCACGGCGATAGCCGATGCGGTGGACAAGCCGATCATGCTGTACAACGTGCCGGGCCGGACGGTGGCGGACCTCATGCCGGAAACGCTGGCGCGCCTGTCGCGGCACCCGCGGATATTCGGTGTGAAAGACGCGACCGGCAATATCGACAGGCTGAAGGCTTGCCAGGCGCTGGTCGAGCCGGACTTTTGCTTTTACAGCGGCGACGATTTTACCGTGCTCGACTTCATACTCGAGGGTGGGTCCGGCGTGGTGACCGTCAGCGGCAACGTCGCGCCGCGGCAAATGGCGAGTCTTTGCGAAGCGGCGCTGGCGGGGAACAGGGAAGCGGCGTCGCTGATCGATGCGACATTGCAGCCGCTGAACACAGCGCTGTTTGTCGAGTCGAACCCGATTCCGGTGAAATGGGCGCTGGCGGAAATGGGTTTGATACAGCCCGGCATACGATTGCCGCTGACGCCGTTTTCCAGCCAGTATCATGAACAGATGCGAAGTGCGATGAAATTTGCCGGTATCGGCGCGGAGTGAAGGGATGCCAGTTTCAAGGATTGCAGCGTGCCTCGTTGTCACAGCCGTACTGCACGGTTGTGGCGGCAATATCACCTGTGATGAACCCGAGCCGTATCAGGCGAGCATCGAAGGGCGGCGCATCGAAGTGCCGGAGGGGCTGAACGAATTGGAAGAGGGCAGGGAGCTGAAGGTCCCGGACGCGTCGCCGGCACCGCCGCGAC
>DATICC010000168.1:0-4701 GCA_035457045.1 Woeseiaceae bacterium
TGAAGCGCCGTATCAGTACCTTGAGGAGGTACTGTGCGCGTTCATTGGGCAACGGACTGGCGACCTCGGTCATGATTCGCGGTATACACAGAAATTGCGCTGGCAACTCATTGCGTAAATGTCCAGATTATCTTGCGCTGACGGCTTGGCGGCCGGACCGGCGTTTGCAACAATCAGCTGCTCCCAGCCTGCAAGCCTGTAGCTAACGTCCCCGGGCAGAATATAGTCAACCAGCGCATGACTCAACCATTCAATACCGTCGCTCTCGTGGGCCGACACGAGGACGAACGGGTCGCCGAACCGATGGCGGCCCTGGCCGGCCATTTGACAAATTCCGGCATCACCGTGATCGCAAGCCCGGGCATTGCGAGAACATTTGGCGTGCGGGCGGTCGAGGAGCCGGACCTCGCCGGTGAAGCCGATCTGATCATCGCCGTTGGTGGTGACGGCACCATGCTCTACGCTGCGAAACTGGCTGGCGACGTTGATGTGCCGCTTTTGGGCGTCAACCGAGGCCGGCTCGGCTTCCTGACGGACGTCTCGCCCGCTGAAATGCTCGGCAGCCTGCAACGTATATTGCGGGGTGAATTCTCCAGCGAAAGGCGCTTGTTACTCGACGCCTGTATTCGCGCGCCAGATGGCAGCGAGCGTGGCGAAACGGCGCTGAACGACATAGTCGTGCAACGTTGCGAGGGCGGACGCATGTTGTATTTCGAAACCCTGATCGCGGGCACTCGCCTGAATGCTCATGCCGGTGACGGATTGATCGTGGCCACGCCGACAGGTTCGACCGCTTATGCGCTGAGTTGTGGTGGTCCGATAATCGAACCCCACCTCGATGCGATCGTCATCGTACCCATTTGCCCGCATACGCTGAGTGATCGGCCAATCGTGATACCGGCCGATCTCAGCGTCGAAGTAATCCTGCATGCACATGGCAATACCAGGGCGGAAATTTCAGTGGACGGTATCAGCCTGGGCCAGCTCGGGCCCGACGACCGGCTGGTCGTCAGTCGCTCGGACAGGCAGATCACGTTGATACACCCGCCCGGATACGACTTTTACGAAATCCTGCGATCGAAGCTGCACTGGGGCCACGACAGCCGCTTCGCCGCGGTCAGCGACGGGTCAGCCTAGGCCATGCTGACCCGATTGCAGGTCCGCGATTTCGCCATCATCGACCAGGCCACGATCGAGTTTCACGGTGGAATGACCGTACTGACCGGCGAAACAGGCGCCGGCAAATCGATACTGGTCGATGCCATCGGGCTGGTTGTCGGGGAACGTGGCAGCGGCAGCCTGGTACGCGGCGGTTGCGACCGCGCGGAGTTTGCCGCCGAGTTCGACCTGTCGCAACACGGCGAAGCGCGCGCGTGGCTCAAAGAGCAGGCGCTTGACGCGGACAACGATTGCCTGTTGCGCCGGGTGGTTGCTGCGGACGGGCGGTCCCGGGCCTTCATCAACGGCAACCCCGTCACGTTGCAGAATCTCAAAGCGCTCGGCGAAATACTGCTGGACATTCACGGCCAGCATTTTCACCAGTCCCTGGTCCGGCGCAGCGTTCAACGAGACCTTCTCGACCATTACGGAGCACATGCGCAGTTGCGTGCGGCGACCGAAACAGCCTTCAGGGAGTGGCAGTCTCTGGATGCGCAGCTCAAGGAGCTCGAGACCGCAAATCGTGATCGCGAGGCTCGCCTGGACCTGCTCCGATTTCAATCGGGCGAGTTTGAATCGCTGAACCTGATGGCCGGGGAATACGAGGAACTGCAGGCTGAACGACGCAGGTTGCAGAACTCAGGGCGACTCGCCGATGCCGTCAACGAATCAGTACGCGCCATCTATGATGGTGAACCCGACAATGCACAAGGACTGCTCGCCGAAGCATCGCGGGCCATCGAAGCTGCAAGTTCGTTCGACGACCGATTGAAGCCGGTCCTGGCACTGCTCGCGGACGCATCGATCCAGGTCAGCGAGGCGTACGATTCCCTGCGGCGTTATGCGGATGCGCTGGACGTCGATCCGCAGCGTCGCGATCTGGTTGAGGAGAGGCTGGCTGCAATCAACGCGGTGGCACGGAAGCACCGCGTCGAGCCCGAGGAATTGCCGGCAGTTTGCCAGCGGGTCAACGAACAATTGCTGGCGCTCGAGCACGCCGAGTCGATCGGAGCCGAACTGGCCTCAAGATCGAGCCTGGCCGGGAAAGCTTATGGCGAAGCTGCAGGCGCGCTCAGCAAGGCCAGGCGCAAGGCGGCGAAGCAGTTCGCTGCGGCAGTGACAGCGGCGATGGCAGATCTCGGGATGGCGGGCGGCGTATTCGAAGTGAGGCTGGACACCGCGGCCGAACCGGGCTCGTCGGGAACGGATGAAATCGAGTACCTGATCAGCGCCAATCCCGGTCAGGCGCCGATGCCCCTGGCGAAAATTGCGTCCGGCGGAGAGCTGTCACGCATGAGCCTTGCAATCCAGGTCATCGCGATCGACGGCAGTACGATTCCGACCATGATCTTCGACGAGGTGGATAGCGGAGTTGGCGGTGCCGTTGCGGAAATGGTCGGGCGACACCTGCGAGAACTCGGCGAGTCCCGCCAGGTTCTGTGCGTAACCCATCTCGCGCAGGTCGCGGGGCTCGCCGACAATCATTTCCGGGTCGTGAAGATCACGGACGGCAACTCGACGAGGATTGCCATCAACAAGCTCAGTGATGCCGAACGCATCGAGGAGCTTGCAAGGATGTTGGGCGGGTTGAAGATAACGCGGAAGACCCGGGATCACGCGGCGGAAATGT
The DNA here is from genome assembly GCA_035457045.1 of Woeseiaceae bacterium. Lineage (GTDB taxonomy): Bacteria > Pseudomonadota > Gammaproteobacteria > Steroidobacterales > Woeseiaceae > JAKEGN01. The sequence continues at coordinate 2,789 of DATICC010000168.1, forward strand.
TGAACAACTCACGCCGCCGGCATAAAGCCACCAGCACAGGCTGAATCGGCTGCGAAAGTCAGCCGGCGGGCTTCTTTGGCAGAGGCTTCACATAAAGAACCAGATTGTGGTCTATCAGCTCGAAGTTGTGCTTTCGGGCGATTTCTCTCTGGAGCCTTTCGATTTCCTCGTTGACGAATTCCACCACTTCACCGGTTTCGACGCACACCATGTGATCGTGATGTTCTCCCTCATTGATCTCGAACACCGAATGTCCGCCCTCGAAATTGTGCCTGCTGATCAAGCCGGCCGCTTCGAACTGGGTGAGCACCCGGTAAACCGTTGCGAGCCCGATGTCCTCCCCTGTATCGAGCAGCTCCTTGTAAATATCTTCCGCACTCAGATGCAGCTGCTTTTTCTCTTCGAGTATCTCGAGGATCTTGAGTCTCGGCAGGGTGATCTTGAGTCCCGCCTTGCGTAGTTCCTGACGTTGCTCCATGTCTGTTTTCCCGTTGGCCGGTCCCGGAATATGCGGCGCTATCGCGGCGAAATGCAAGAAGGTATGATTTGCGCCTATTATGGCTCAGATGGGTCGGTGGCTCCACCGCATCCTGACCCCAGACGGACATCGATTTGAATCGGCTGACACTACCGGGATGCATGGAATTGCGCAAAATTGCGATTTTCGTGCTGATGCTGTTCGTGATCGGCTCGTCGTCCGGATGCGTCTATCGCGCACCATTGTCGCAAGGTAATCTGCTCAAACAGGAAGACCTCGACCAGGTGACCGTCGGGATGACCCGCAACCAGGTTCGGTTCCTGCTCGGCACGCCGATGATCGACGACCCGTTCCACAGCGCCCGCTGGGATTACGTGTACTACCTGACCATCGGCCACGAAAAGGCGACGTTCAAACGCTGGGTGTCGATCTATTTCGAGAACGACCTGGTCAGCAGGATCGTCGACGGCCAGGAACTGAATCCCGACCTCTAGCGCGGGTCCGAACATCACGGTCTTGCACGCAGCCGCCGCGCTTCCCTGGGGTCGGCCAGTAAGGGCCGATACAACTCCACCCTGTCGCCATGCTCCAGCCGGTGCTGACGTTCGACCGGGCGGCCCCAGATGCCTGCCTGCAACTCCACGAGATTCTCGTCGGCGAAACGGGAAGCGATGCCCGAAAGCACGATGGCCTCCCCGACGGTCGTATGCGCGGGCAGGGACAGCTTCAGCAATACCTGCCTTGCCGGCGTGGCAAACACGAGCTCTATGTCAATTTGCCTGGCCAATGCGCCCTGCTCAGCCCCTTCGTTCACCGAAAATTCGGGCTGCGCGCTGTGTAAAGGCATCGACCAGGGAGTTGCAGGTATCCTCGAAATAGGCACCGAACATCATGTCGACGATCAGGCTCGAGAATTCGAAGTCGAGTTCGAGCAGGACCTTGCTGCCCGTGTCGCCGAGTTCCCTGAACTGCCAGCCGCCGGACAAATGGCTGAATGGACCGCCGACCAGCTCGATAGCAATGGATTCGAATTCCTTGCGCCGATTCCGCGTCGTGAAGTGCTTGCTGACAGAGCCTTTGTGCAACTCGAGAGTCGCTTCGACTATATCCGTACTTCGGCTGTGCACTTCTGCGTCATGACACCACGGCAGGAATTCGGGATACGCTTCGACATCGTCCACGAGTACGAACATTTCGCGCGTCGAATATGGAACCAGCGCGCTGCGGCGAACTTTCCTCACCGTCAGGGCCGCCTTCAGCCGCCCGCAAGGTCCGGCAACAATCCAACCGCTTTCAGGAACACGAAAATGATCGCGATCGGAGCGAGATAGCGCGCCAGGAATCGCCACAGGCTGTAGGTTGGACCTGCCCCACCGAGTTCTTCGGCCGTCGAGTTTCTGCACATGACCCAACCGGCGAAGACCGTAATGAATAC
>DATICC010000169.1:0-4744 GCA_035457045.1 Woeseiaceae bacterium
CTTAGCGCGAGCAATTTCATTTACGATCTCATCAGTCCGAACCGGCGCGCAACGTATCTCGCCGTGCACAACGTGCTGGCAAGTGTCGGCATCTTCAGCGGAGCCGTCCTGGGCGGTTACCTCGGAACCGTCATGCCGACAGAAGTAACGCTCTTTGGCACGACGTTCAGCTGGCTCAGTCCGCTTTACGGGGTGTTCGTCGTGTCGACCCTGGTCCGCGGCATGGTCGTGATACTGCTCACCCCGAAACTCCGCGAAGTCCGCCCTGTGCGCGAGATTTCCCTCGGCCAGGTCATCTTTCGCGTGACGCGCATGAATGCCCTCGCCGGTGTGGTTTTCGGTATCGTCGGATCCAGTCCCGATCGTCCCGGCGAAGACAAGGACTAAAGCGACCTGGCGTAGATGACCTTGGCGTCGCCGGGTGCGTAGAAATCGTCGAGGATCGCAACCTTGCGGTAGCCCATGCGTTCGTAGAAGGCGCGCGTCGGCGCATATTGCTCGCGGCCCGCCGTGTCGACGAACATCTGCGTAGCGCCCTGTGATTTGGCGACACGCTCGGACTCCCGGATCAGCCTGCCTCCAAGGCCATCGCGCTGCTGTTGCGGCGCGACAGCGATCCAGTACAGGTCATAACTCGATACCGTCGCCGGGATGGGACCAAAACAGGCGTAGCCTATGATCCTGTCCGGGCTGCCCGGCTGGTCCGCGAAGACGAATTCATAGCCGCTGGCTTTGCCTCGCCGCAGCGCCTCGTCGACGAGCTCCGCTGCGACGCCTATCTCTTCGACGGAGAAAAAGCCCGTCTCGCTGACCAGGGTTCTTATGGCCGCAGGGTCACTGCGGCGCAATTCGGAGCGCCAGTTCATCGCATGGCCCTAGCGCTTTTGGCCCGGGGCTTGCCAGGGCCCGGCATGCCGTCCCACAGACCGGTGAAGAAATGCCGCGCATTGACGCCGAGTGTCTGCGTCCGGTAGCCGCCTTCCTGCACTATGAGCGTCGGCAGCCCCAGCGCACCGATCATCCATCCGTTTTCGCGAAAATCCCGCGTCATCAGACGAAACGATCCGGTCGGGTCGCCCTTTGCTGTATCAAGGCCCAGCGCGACCACCAGGAATTGCGGATTGAATTTTCGGATGCGCTGCAAGGCCGTGCCCAGCACCTTGCGATACTGCGCTCCGTCCAGATTTTCCTGCAAGGGAATGTTCAAATTGTAGCCCCTGCCCTCACCGTCGCCTCGCTCGTCCTCGAAACCAGAGAAATACGGGTAGCTGTAACGCGGATGACCATGGATCGATACGGTAAACACATCCTTGCGGCGGTAGAAAATATCCTGCGCACCGTTGCCGTGGTGATAATCGATATCCAGCAGAACGATCCTGCCACGGCGGCTGAGATAATGAGCCGCGATCGCTGCGGAATTGAAATAGCAGAATCCGCCGAAAGCCTCGTATTCCGCGTGATGTCCGGGCGGCCGGACCAGGGCGTAGGCCGCACGGCCCCCATCGAGCAGGTAATCCGCACCGGTCATCGCGCAGTCGACTGAACGCCGCGCCGCCTTGTACGCATTGGCATTCAATGGCGTGAAAGTATCGATGCAGTAATAGCCCGCACGCAGAGGCAGTTCCCTGGGCGGACGAGCCCGGTTGCGTATCGGAAAAACATACGGATAGACAGACTTTCCCGGAGGCACGTTCGCGCAGGCACTGCGCAGAAATCTGACGAACTCGGGCTTGTGTACCTGTTCGATGACTCCCAGGCCATAGTCCCGCGGGCCAATTTTTTCGAACAATGTTGTCCGGTCCAGTTCCCTGGTAATCGACTCGATCCGCACAGGCGCTTCGACGTACCCGCGATCATTGACATGATGAATTGCATGGCGGTCGTTGACGATCAGTGCGATACGCCGCCGGCGCGGATTCCGCGCTGCGGTGTTCCCTGATTTGGTGATATAGCGCGGTTTGCGCAGGCGGACGGGGTTGTCTTTGAAGGACTCGACCACTTTGTCTATATACCCGGGCGGGCAAATATTGCCGTACTTGCGCTCGAGGATCGCACGCACGATCTTCCGGGCTTTGGCACGAGTCAGAGGCCTGTCGTGCTGGCCAAGGTCATCGAATACGAGATACGGCGGATTCGTTGAATTGCCCGTCAGAGCCGTTTCGTAAGCCGTATTGGCAATCGGCCTGGCACCAAATCGTTCGTAAAACCGTAGTCTGGCAGCGTTCTGCTTGCGAACGGCTGGATCCGGCGAGAGTAGCGGATCGTCCGGCAGGCATTCCAGGAAAACGCCGCAGGCCCCCAGCTCGAATGCCTCCTCGCGAACCTTGGCATACAGCGCGCCGCCAATTCCGCCGCCGGTTTCACCACGGCGTGCGCACACATAATCCAGGTAGCAGAAGTCGAGATCGGGTGCATGCAGCAACGTCGCAAAGCCGCGTACCGTTGCGTTGCCGTCCTCCGCCAGCAGCAAGATCGAGTGAAATCGGTATTTCAGGGGATTGGCAAGCTGGGCGGGCAGCGCCGCGATGTCCCTGTCGCTGAGCTCATGAAACTGAACCCGCAACATGGCCTGCACCTGGCTCAATAGCTGGCGATTCGTCGGCGTGGTGACGTCGAACACTTTGTGGATGCGGAACATCGTTGACGAGCGCGCCGCGGCAGCTGCTGTTACTGTCGATTATCCAGTGCGGCGAAAGGTCAGTAAAGCCGGACGCAGCGCGGCATACACGATCCGCTCAATGATTTGCTCGTAGTGCATGCCGGCTTCGAGCGCAGCGGCCGCGAATCCGGCGTCCCGTGACAGGCAGGGATTCGCATTGATCTCGAGTACCCACGGCACGCCTGCTGCATCGAGGCGCAGGTCGATCCGGGCGTAGCCGCGCAAGCCGAAAGCCTTCCAGCACCGCTGCACGATGTCGCGCAGGCAGTCCCGTTCCGCATCGGACAAGGTCGGGAAGGCCCGGCAGGTCGTACGATACTCCGGGGCATTCTCGTCCCACTTGGCCGCGTACCCGACGATTCTCGGTTTGCCCATCGGGTAGTCGACAAAAGTCATTTCAGCAATTGGCAGGATGTAGGGCTGCCCGTCCTGCTCGAGTACCGAAATGTTGTATTCCCTGCCATCGACGAATCGTTCCGCGAACCAGTCGCCACCGTACCTGGCTTCACTGGCCGCCATGCGATTGCGCGCCTCCTCGGAGCCTCGCACGACGCAACCGTCATCCATCCCGAAAGATGCATGTTCCCACAGCGATTTGACGATCCAGGCATTGTTGCTGTCGTGCAGCGTATCGCCACGCGTGAAGTATGCCGGCGTCGGTATGTCATGTGCCTGCATCAGCTTCTTCGCCAGCAGCTTGTGCGAGCTCACGTATATCGAATCGGCGTCTGCACCGGTATACGCAATGCGCGCGACGGAAAGTACGGCCGGAAAAAGATGGATCAGGCGGCCGTCACCGCCAAGGGATTCGACCAGGTTGAATACGCAGGCCGGACCGTGCCTGCGGATCGCGTCGAGCGTCTGGTCGAGGTCGAGGCCGGTCGCCAATACGGCGACCTCCCACCCGAGTTTTCTCATGGCTTCCGAGACCTGCTCGACCTGCACAAGCGCGTCGGTCTCGTCCGGCCGCGCGCCGGCGCCCAGTGCCTCATGCACTACGAGTACAGACTGGCGGGAAGTTCTCATGGTCGCGGCCGCCGGGCCTTGTAACCCGCCCGGATCAGGCGGCGAGCGATGCAGCGCGTACCGCTGCATGACAGCGGGGAAGCGCCGATTTCATGATGTTGCCGATCAGGGCCGTGTAGGTCATGCCGACCATCGTACCCATCATGGGCAAATCCGAATGCTCGGGGTGTATGCCGGCAAGCGGATTGACCTCGATGAAATTGACCTGCCCGTTCCCGTCCAGCCGCACATCGATGCGCCCGCCGTCGCGGCAACCGAGCGCCCGCCAGGCGCGTACCGCCAGCGACTCGACCTCGCGGCGGAGCTTGCCCATGGGCAGCAGCTTGTAGTGCACGAGCTCCTCGCAGTTTTCCTTGTTGCGGTAGGAATAGACCTCGGAATCGGCGCCGGGCAACAGTTCGATTTCCATGGTTGCGAGCGCCGAGGCTTTTCGGCCGGTGCCGAGTATTCCCACCGTGAATTCACGCCCCGGCAGGAAACGCTCGACGAGGACCGGCTGTTTGTGCTCCTTCAGCAGTTGACGGCACACGCGTTGCAACTCTGCCGGATTGGAAATCTTCGAATTGGCGCTGATCCCCTTGCCTGTACCTTCCGCTATTGGTTTGGCGAACAGCGGATACTCCAGGTTGACGGACTTGACCCCCGAAGGTTCGGACACGATGGCATAGTCGGGGGTTGCAACCCCGGCAGCGCGGACCACGTCCTTGGTCATGCCCTTGTGCAGCGTCAGGGCGCACACCAGCGTGTCCGAGAACACGTACGGTATCCGGTAGGCATCCAGCAATGCCGGCACCTGGGCCTCGCGCCCGATTCCGTACATGCCCTCGCAGATATTGAAGACCAGGTCCCAGCGATGGCCGGCCACCAGCCTTGCGGCCAGTTGCTTGACGTTCCCGATGCGATCGACCTGGTAGCCGAGCTCGAGCAGCGCTTTCTCGATGCTGTCGATGGTATCCACCCTGTCGAACTCGGCGGTTTCAATTTCGCTGAACCCCGCCTCCAGGTAGGCCTCGCGGAGGTCAAAAGTCAGGCCAACGCGAATTTCCGAGGGACTCATGA
>DATICC010000170.1:0-4038 GCA_035457045.1 Woeseiaceae bacterium
TCGGGGCAGCCGATCCTCTGGTGGTCGCCGGATCCGCGCTGCGTATTGCGACCCGAGCGCTTCCACGCAGCCGCCAGGCTTCGCCGCAGCGCGCGATCTGCCGGGTTCGAGTTGACGTTCAATCGCGCCTGCACAGAGGTCATCGATGCCTGCGCGGGGCGTCGTCGCGGTCAAACCGGCACCTGGATCACAAAAGAGATGAAGCAGGCATACCTCGGTCTGCACGCGAGCGGATGGGTCCATTCCGTCGAGGTGTGGCAGGGCCAGCAGCTGGTTGGCGGCATCTACGGCCTTGCGTCCGGTGCCGTGTTCTTCGGCGAATCGATGTTCAGCCGTGTCACGGATGCTTCGAAGATTGCCGTGATGGCGTTGTGCCACGTTCTTGCTCGGCAGGCTTTCCTGTTGCTGGACTGCCAGGTTGCCTCACCGCACCTGATGTCGCTTGGAGCCGAACTCATGCAGCGGTCGGAATTCTCGCGATTGCTTGCCGGAGCAAGCCGCAATCCGCTGCAGGCCGCGTTCTGGCCGGACAGTCGACTTCCCGCCGCCGAATTTCTTTGAAGGGCGTAAATGCCGCATTGCAATAGCGCGTTCCTTTCTGCACAATTCGCGCCGGCCCCGGTAACCAGAGCACATCGAAAATTGGCTAAAGAAGACGCGCTTCAGATGGAAGGCGTAGTGACCGAAACCTTGCCGAACACGACTTTTCGTGTGCAGCTCGAGAACGGTCACATAGTGACTGCGCACATCTCCGGGAAAATGCGCAAGAATTACATTCGGATACTCACCGGCGACAAGGTTACGGTGGAACTGACGCCGTACGATCTGACGAAGGGCCGAATTACCTACCGCGGACGCTGATCACAGGCGACTATGCCTGCGGCAGATGTTGCAGTTCCCGCACCGTCTTCTCCGCTTTCAGCACCAGGTTTCCATCCGTTCCGACGTCGATGCAGACGTGACCGCCCTCGGCGAGGCTGCCGAACAGCAGTTCTTCGGCCAGCGGACGTTTGATTTGCTCCTGGATGATTCGCGCCATCGGGCGAGCGCCCATTTGCGGGTCGTACCCCCGCGCCGCAATCCATGCCCTCGCCTCGTTGGTCAACTCGAGGGTCACGTTGCTCGAGCCGAGCTTCGCTTCCAGTTCGACAACCAGTTTGTCGACGACACGCGCAATGGAGCGCTCGTCCAGCGACGAGAACTGGATGATGGCGTCCAGCCGATTGCGGAACTCCGGCGAAAATGACTTCTTGATGATTGCCATGCCGTCACTGCTATGGTCCTGGTGCGTGAAGCCGATCGACGCCCGGCTCATTTCCTGCGCACCGGCATTGGTCGTCATGACCAGCACAATGTTGCGAAAATCCGCCTCGCGTCCGTTGTTGTCCGTCAGCGTTCCATGGTCCATCACCTGCAACAGCAGGTTGAATACTTCCGGGTGCGCCTTTTCAATTTCGTCCAGCAGCACGACCGCGTGCGGATGTTTCAGCACGGCCTCGGTCAGCAAACCACCCTGGTCGAAGCCCACGTAACCGGGAGGCGCGCCGATCAGTCTCGACACGGTATGCCGTTCCATGTACTCCGACATGTCGAATCGAATCAGCTCTACGCCCATGATCAGGGCGAGCTGCCGTGTGACCTCCGTCTTGCCGACACCGGTGGGACCCGCGAAGAGGAACGAGCCTATCGGTTTCTCCTCGTCGGTCAGGCCGGAACGCGACATCTTTATCGCCGAACTCAGGGCGGCGATAGCGGTATCCTGTCCGAAAATCGTCAACTTCAGGTTCCGTTCGAGGTTGCGCAGTACGTCCTTGTCGGAGGACGACACGCTCTTCGGAGGTATTCGCGCCATCTTGGCGACAATATTCTCGACCATGGTCACCGTAACCACTTCTTCTCGTTCGGATTCCGGCTTCAGGCGCAGGTTCGCGCCGGCCTCGTCGATCACGTCGATGGCTTTGTCCGGCAGCTTGCGGTCGTTGATGTGCTTGGCGGCAAGCTCTGCCGCGGCGACCAGCGCTTTCGGCTCGTAGCGAATGCCATGGTGTTCCTCAAAGCGTGATTTCAACCCGCGAAGTATCTCTACCGTTTCCTCGACGCTCGGTTCGGGCACGTCGATTTTCTGGAACCGGCGCGCAAGCGCATGATCCTTCTCGAAAACGCCGCGGTATTCGGCATACGTCGTCGATCCAATGCAGCGGATTTCGCCATTCGCCAGTACCGGCTTGATCAGGTTGGACGCGTCCATCACCCCGCCGGAGGCCGCACCGGCACCGATGACGGTATGGATCTCGTCGATGAACAGGATCGCCCCGGGCTGTTTCCGCACCTCCGCGATCACCGCTTTCAGCCTTTTCTCGAAATCGCCGCGGTACTTGGTACCGGCAATCAGCGAACCCATGTCCAGCGCGTAAATCGTGCTGTCCCGCAACACATCCGGGACGCGCTCTTCGGTGATCAGCCGCGCCAGTCCCTCTGCGAGGGCGGTCTTGCCGACGCCGGCATCGCCAACATAAAGAGGGTTGTTCTTGCGCCTCCGGCACAGGATCTGGATGGTTCTTTCGATCTCCAGGTCGCGCCCGATCAGCGGATCGATCTTTCCCGCAATGGCAAGCTGGTTCAGGTTGCTTGCATACTTTTCCAGCGCGCTGGTATCCGACTCGACTTCGTCTTCGCCGGGCACCTGTTGCCGGTCAGTGCCGGAATCACCCGGCAGCTGCGGCATGCCGTGTGAAATGTAATTGACCACGTCGAGACGGGTGACATCCTGCAGGCCGAGGAAATACACCGCCTGCGACTGTTTTTCGCTGAATATCGCAACCAGCACATTGCTGCCGGTCACTTCCTTCTTGCCGCTCGATTGCACATGAAATACGGCGCGTTGCAGGACCCGCTGGAATCCCAGTGTCGGCTGGACCTCCGTTTCCTCGTCGGGTGCAACCAGCGGCGTTGCCTCGTCAATGAAATCGGTAAGCTGCCGCCGCAGTTGCCCGATGTTCGTGTTACAGGCCTTGAGAATCTCGTGCACCTTGGGAATATCGAGCAGGGCGAGCAACAGATGCTCCACGGTCATGAATTCATGACGTCTTTCGCGGGCGTTCTGAAACGCTTCGTTAAGGCAAAATTCGAGTTCGCTGCTCAGCATACTTCTCTATACACCGTTGGTTCGTCCGCACGGCGAAAACCGCCGTTCATGCCTCCTCCATCGTACACAACAACGGGTGCTGCTGCTGCTGTGCAATGGTCGAGACCTGCGCAACTTTCGTTTCCGCGACATCGTAACTGTAAACGCCACAAACACCTTTGCCCTTGGTATGTACCTCGAGCATGACACGTGTTGCCCTGGTTCGCTCCATGCCGAAAATGCTCTGGAGGACTTCGACGACGAATTCCATGGGCGTGAAATCATCATTGATCAAAACCACCCGGTACAGGGACGGGCGCTTGAGCTTGGGCCGCGCTTCCTCGAGTGCGAGGTCGTGATCATTGGTCCGGCCTGATTGTTGATCTCTGTCGGTCATCGGTCAGTCTTTGCGGTAACGGAAAGCCCGGGCGCAAGCGTTCGGGCAGGTTCGGGTCGATTATATATGGGGCTCTGCAACCGATCTCCAAGTCTGGTTCGCAGTTTTGGCGGTGCTTTTCCCGGCACCCCGGCCAGGCTATTACGAAAAGCATTAAATATTTGAGGTATATACTTGCTATATATAGGTTTTTTTGATGAGGTGTACTTGTTTGCAGGCGGGGCGAAACCTTATCATCGGCACAGCGCGTTAGTATCCGGCATCGGCGGGCCAAAACGGCTCTAGCCACCGTCTGCAAGAATGACAAGCTGAGGCAAATGGCAATCGACGCAAAATGGTCGGATTTCAGTAGCTTGGATGGCATGCAGCTGGCAACAGCTGCCAGCCGGGTCCTGCCAAAGTGGATCGTCCTGCTGCTGGTCGTCGCGATTGCCTGGAAGCTGGCACAGATCCTATGGATGCTGGTGCCCGGCTCGGCCGGAAGTGACGCACTCTATCCCGTTCCATCCGAGGCCGG
>DATICC010000171.1:0-3864 GCA_035457045.1 Woeseiaceae bacterium
AGCGGCACGCCGCCGGTTCCCATCAGCCAGCGGAATGTTCGATCTTCATATGCCTTGGACCATTGATCGACCGGCCGCTGAAAGAATTTGATCTGTTCGCAATAACCGCAGGCTCGCGCGACGTCGCCATGCACGATCTGGTACGGTCCGGTGGCGTGGCGCAGCGCACGGAATTCGAACCTGTCGATGTCGATGTCGAGTACCCGCGGTTCGTCAACGTTGGTCGCGATCAGCGGGTCGTCCACATCCAGCAGGGAAGTTATGTGTTCGCCGCGCGGGTAGGTCATGCGGTCGCGCCGCCCCTGCAATGCTGCAACCAGGCCGTCGATGCAGCCTCGATGGAAGACGGTGTCGCAGTCGGTGAACCAGACCCAGTCGGCCCTGGTCTGACGCGCGATGCGGTTTCGGCCTATGCCGCGGCGAAAGAGTTCTTCCTTCCGCATTTCCACCCAGTTCCACGAAACGCCGGGAACCCTGATGGCAGCAAAGTGGGCGAGCAAGGCCCGGGTCTGGCTGTCCTCCGGCGCATGCAGCACGGTCATGATGACGGTGCCGAGTGTCGGTGGAAAATTCACGAGCGAACTCAGCTGGTAGACGAGCAGGTGTGCGTAGTTCCAGCAGTGACTCGTGATCTCGATGGACAACTTGCCGGTCCGTGCCGACAAGCTTGCCGGGTCGGGCAGGGTGAGGAACCAGCTCGCCGGTACCATGCCGCTCGCGGCAGCCCGGATCAGCAGTTCCTCGGCAGTCCTCAGCGGATGCAGGGCCATGCAGACACCGGGCTCAGGACGATTTTTCCAGCAGGAACCAGGTGAGGTCGTCCTGGGGGAAATTCGCATCGCCGTGATACACGAAACCGTAATCCAGCAGTTTGAGGTCGGGGTACCGGGCCAGTACCTCTCCGGCAAAATCCCGTTTGAACAGCTTGTCGGCGTGACCCCGGTAGGGAATGGTCACCGGTGACGGGTTGTAGTACTCGACGATGCAGACATAGCGTGCGCTGGCCGCGTGCAGGAGTTCGTACACACCGGGCAGTACGTCGGGGTTCAGGTGGATCAATACGCCCTTGACCAGCACCAGGTCGGATGTCGCCTTCGGTTTGAAATCGAGTATCGATGAGTGCGCAACCTCCAGCCACGGGAATTGCCGCAGGGCCTCCACGGCCTTGCCGTTGATCTCGACGGCCGCGAGCCGCGCATCCGGCAGCAACTGGCGCAGGGCGAGCAGGTTCAGGCCGCGGTTGGCGCCGAACTCGATGACCGAGCGTATGCCGGTAGTGGCAGCGAGTATGCGGCTGAACAAGGCCAGGTTGCTCGCGACCCAGCGTGCACCGGTATTGCGATCGGTGTAGTCATCGCCGAACTGCCCGGCCCAGAATTGTTCCTGCGGTGTCGAAAAACTGCTCATGCCGAACTCCCTCCCCGCAACAGTTGAAATTTCGCCTCGGCCAGGGCCCAGTCCTGTTCGGTGTCGATATCCTGGGCTTCGAGCGCGTCGAGCACGAGCGGCCTGGCCGTCGGTCCGAGGATGCGAAAATTCGGCTCGCGCAAAGCCGCGGTCCGGATCCAGTACCACTGGCCCGCGTCATGGTACGTGGCCTCGAGATCCTGAGTACGTGTATGTGCATGTTCCGGTTGCAGCATTTGCAGTTTGCCGTTGCGTATGAGCAATGCACGCTGCACCGGGTGTTCGAATGGCACGACGCCGAGCACACAGGCCGCATCCGCAGTCGCTTGCAGCAGCTTCTGTCCTGAGAGCAGCGTTGCAGTCCGGGTGAGCGCGGCGGTCGGGTATATGCAGCACAGGGTGTCGAATTCCCGTCCTGCCTTGCGGTAATCCGCGATGACTTCGCGCAGGACATCGACTGTCGTGGCCAGGTCGCCGGCTGTCGTCGCGGATCGCATGAAAGGAACCCTGGCGCCGTGTTTCTTCGCGATTCCTGCAATCTCCTCGTCCTCTGTGGAGACCATGACCTCCGCGAACGCACCACATTCGAGAGCCGTGCGAATTACGTGAGCGATGACCGGCTGCCCATGAAATGGCCGTATGTTTTTCCTTGGAATGCGTTTCGACCCGCCACGCGCGGGAATGATCGCGAGGTTCGTCATCGGGCCCTGGCGTTGGCGGGCCGGGCGAGCAAGGACCAGTCCAGCGGTGTACCGGCATCGATGTCCTGCGCCGCAGTCGCACCGATCACTTCCTCGAGGTGCCTGGGATGCAGCCCATGACCAGGCCTTATGCAACGGACGTTCTCGCTGTTGAATCGCTCGCCGGCGCGTACCGGCTTTACGACAAACAACGATCGTCGCAGCGCACGGCTGGCTGCTTCCTTGGCCGACGGCGTGTAATTGATCCGCCCCAGGGCCTGTTCGGCGTCGCGGATCGCATCGACCAGGGCGCGGAACTCCTGCGGCTCCATGGAAAAAGCAGAATCCGGCCCCGGTTGGGCGCGCGACAGAGTGAAATGCTTTTCGACGATACAGCCGCCCAGCGCGACGGCAACGACCGCCGCCGTGTGCCCCGGCGTGTGGTCGCTGAGACCGATCGGAACAGCGAAACGCTTCGCCATGTCCGGAATCGTGCGAAGGTGCATTTCACTGACCGGTGCCGGGTAGGCGCTGGTGCACTTCAGCAATGCGACAGGACCCGAATTCGCAGCGCGCAGCGTCTTCAGCGCCTCGTCGATTTCCTCCACGGTTGCCATACCCGTGGACATGATGACGGGCTTGCCCGTAGCCGCCACCAGCCGGAGCAGTGGCAGGTCGATCAGTTCAAAGGACGCGATCTTGTGTGCCGGCACGTCCATCTTTTCCAGGAAGTGCACGGCAGCCTCATCGAAAGGCGTGGAGAAAAAATCAAGGCCGAGTTCCTGCGCGAGCTGCTGCAGCTTCGGTTGCCATTCCCAGGGCATCGATGCTTCCTGGTACAACTCGTAAAGCGTGCGGCCATCCCACAGCGTGCCGCCGCCGACGACGAACGGCGCCTTGCGACTGTCTATGGTCAGGGAGTCGGCCGTATAGGTCTGCACCTTGACGGCGTCGGCGCCGGCCGCGTGCATGGCGCGAACGAGTGCGACGGCCTGGTCGAAGTTCTGGCCGTGGTTCGCGGACAGTTCCGCCACGATGTAGCAGGGATGTCCCGGGCCGATGTCGCGATTACCGATTCTCATGAAAGACTGAACAATAAAGCACCACCCTGGGATCGCTCGGGCTGGGCCTGGTCCGGCGGAACACCCTGGTCGGTGTAGCCTGCGCGCCGGAACGCGGCCATGGAAGGGACGTTCTCGGGCCGGACCCATGCATCGACATACTGGCACCACCCGGCCAGTAGCGAGTCTACCGCAGCCAACCGGACCAGTCTCGCGGCAAGACCCCGCCCACGCGCCTCCGGTGCGAGGCCGAAGCTGAGGGTTGCCCGCGATCCGCTGCGGTCCAGGCGCGCCTGTCCGAGCGGCCGGTCCTGCGCATCCAGCACCACGTGGAAGCGGCAGTCCGGATCCGCGAGACGCCGTTTCAACCAGTCGACATGGCTGTCCCAGGGTATGGCTTCGCCGGAAAACGACATGCGGCGCGTCAACGGGTCGTTGGCCCAGGCATGCAGCAGCCGGGCGTCCGCAGCGGTGACCGACCGCAGCCGCAAGGGATACGCAGCCATGCGTTCGGCTACACGCGCCGCGCCGCGCCCATCGATCAATGCGCGGCCATCCTCGGACATGCGGCGGCGCAGCGCCGGTTGATCGAACAGGGCCTTGAGCTGCGCCAGCACTGTTGTGGCATCCAGCGCATCGTGCCGGCCGAGGTATACGGCCGCGTCGCGTTTCGCGAGTGCCTCTGCGCCTGCCAGCTGGTTCTCAGCCACCGCGAC
>DATICC010000172.1:0-2112 GCA_035457045.1 Woeseiaceae bacterium
GGACCTCCCCGCGCCAGCTGCGCCCGAACGTAACGAGCGATTCCCAATCAGTGGCACGTTTCGCCAGCCTGCTGCGAGGACAGCCAACCGGGCTGGTCGTTTGTGGGAATCAAGCGGACCGCAGGGAGCCATCCCACAAACGACCAGCCCGGTTGACTGTCCTGTGCTGACAGAAAGCTCGGGTCGACCCCGTTTTTCGCCGCGCCAGCTGCGCTTGCTACCGAAGAAAAATCGGTTCGACCCCTTATTCAGGAGAGGTCGTAGAGGAATGGCAGGACGAACGAGAAGCCCAGCCACATGATGATCGACAGCGGAATGCCTACCCGCAGGAAATCGGCAAACTTGTAGCCGCCCGCGCTCAGGATCAGCAGGTTTGTCTGGTAGCCGAAAGGCGTGGCAAAACTCATGTTGGCGCCGAAAATGACGGCGAGGATGAACGGCACGGGGTCGACATTCAATTGCTGCGCGATCGCGACGCTGATCGGTGTACCGATGACGGCGGCTGCGTTGTTCGAAACAATGTTGGTCAACACCGTCATGATCAATATGAATGCACTGAGAATCACCGGCACCGGAAACGCTGACGCGATATCGACGAATCCCACCGCAAGAAAGTCCACCATGCCTGTACCGATCAGCGCACGACCGAGCGCGAGGCTGGTAACGATGATCATGATGACCTGGGCCGACAGCGCATCCGAGGCATCGCGCCAGTTCAGGCATCCCAGAGCCAGCATCATGCCGACGCCGATTAGCGCGCTTACCGAGATCGGCACTATGCCGGTTGCAGCTGCCAGGACCACCAGTCCCATCACCGTCAGTGCGCGGGT
The DNA here is from genome assembly GCA_035457045.1 of Woeseiaceae bacterium. GTDB lineage: Bacteria > Pseudomonadota > Gammaproteobacteria > Steroidobacterales > Woeseiaceae > JAKEGN01. The sequence continues at coordinate 831 of DATICC010000172.1, forward strand.
CGCGCGGTGCGTGTGCGGCAGATCCATCGTGCCGTCGAGCACGAGCATGGTGCCGCTGGCCTTCAGAAGATCGATACTGTCCTTGCTTCCCTGTACCAGCAGCACGTCACCGGCGCGGAGCCTGATGTTGTTCAGGTCGCCCGTCACCTGCGAGCTCGGCGTGCGTGCCCGGTGTATGGCGAGCGGCATGAGCCCGTAATTGGCACTGAACCTTGCGGCAGCGAGGCTGCGCAGGTGCAGCGGAGATCCGCGTGTCACGACGACCTCCGCGAGTTGCTGTCCTTCGGCCGTCAACGGCGTGTTCTCGTCGATCGGATGTTCGTTGTCGGAGGTGTTGTAGAGTGTTGCACCCAGCAGCTTCTCGTAGTACTTGAGATTCTCCGGGGAGTCCTTGACGAACAGGCGATCTCCCGGCTGCAGTTTCAGCGACGGCAGTTTGGCCAGGAACAGTGAATCGCCGCGAAGTATCCGGTCCACCCGCATCTGGCCGTTGGTCTTCGCCAGTACTTTGGACAGCGACTGCCCGCTCGCGAAACCGCCTTCCTGGATGGAAAGCTGGCCGTTGAAGATACGGGGGGTCGTGTCCGCCATCGGCGGGATCCTGTCCGGCAGCAGCCGGGGAGCAACCAGCCACAGGAACAGAATGCCTGCGCAACCGACGATCGCCGCAGGTAACACGAATTCGAACATTTCAAACGACTTGACGCCCATGTCCTGCGCGATGCCGACGGCGAGCAGGTTGGTCGAAGTGCCGATGGTCGTCGTCATGCCGCCGATGATGGTCGCGAAACCCATCGGCAACATGACTTCGGATACCGGGAACTTCACTCGCAGCGATACGCCGACGAGGATCGGCATCAACAGCACCACGATGGGCGTATTGTTCAGAAAAGCGCTGAGCGCGGTGGCGGCAAGCAACGTAACCAGCAATGCAAGTACCGGCCTTGCGGACCAGGCACGACCGACGACGGTCGCGAGCGGCTGCAGCGCGCCCGTCGTCTCGAGCGCTTTCCCCACCATCATGAGCGCGCAGATCGTGACCAGTGCTTCGTTGCCGAGGCCGGCAAAAAAGTCGACAGGCCGCAGAGAGACTTTGCCGCCTTCGTAGGGAAAAAGCTGGAAACCCGCAACCAGTACGATCAGGACCGCAAGGCTCGATGTTTCGAGCGGCAGGTTGTCGCGCGTAAACAAATACAACGCGACCGCAGTGAGCAGCAGCACCGCAATTCCATGTGCGTCGGGTGTAATCGCCGGCAATCCGTCAACCTCTTTGGCGCACCAG
>DATICC010000173.1:0-13859 GCA_035457045.1 Woeseiaceae bacterium
GATCAGCGTTCCCATGATTTTCCCGTAGTAAGGCATTCGTCAGCGTCGGCGCCGGTAGTTCAGCGCCAGTAGTCGATCCGAAGGGCTATGCTAACCGTACGCATTGTCATTTCCCAAGCGGGATCGTTGCGCGATTCTTGCCAGTAGTCGAACGAACGGCCATCATGCGACGGTTTCCTTCCTCCATGAAAACCAGCTCCCCTGCCTATGAAGCCGCAGCATGCCCTGTTCGAGTCCGCCATTCCCGAATTGCCTCTTGTCTGCCGCGGCAAGGTGCGGGATGTGTATGCAGTCGACGAAGACCACCTGCTGATCGTTACCACGGACCGCCTGTCCGCCTACGACGTGGTCATGCCGGATCCCGTGCCGGGGAAGGGCGAGATTCTGACAAGGATTTCCAACTTCTGGTTCGGCATGATGGCCGACATCGTGCCGAATCACCTTACCGGCAGGAGCCTCGACGGCATCATTTCCGATGTCGGCCTGCGCGAGATTCTCGAACCGCGTTCGATCGTTTGCCGCAAACTGCGTCCCCTGCCAATCGAAGCCGTCGTACGCGGCTACCTGATCGGCTCAGGCTGGCGCGACTACCAGGCCAGTGCTGCGGTGTGCGGGATCCCGCTGCCGAAGGGCTTGAGCCAGGCCGAGCGCCTGCCGGACGTGCTCTTTACGCCAGCCACCAAAGCTGCGGCCGGTGATCACGACGAAAACATTCGTTTCGAGCGGGCCGTGGAACTGACCGGTCCCGAACTCGCAAAGCGCGTGCGCGACTACTCGATTCGCATTTACCGGCGTGCTGCCGACTACGCGCTTCAGCGAGGCATCATCATCGCAGACACGAAATTCGAATTCGGCGTCGACGCTGCCGGCAGTTTGTACCTGATCGACGAAGTACTGACTCCGGACTCATCGCGATTCTGGCCGGTCGAGGGATACCGTACAGGTGCCAACCCGCCCAGTTTCGACAAGCAGTTCGTTCGCGATTACCTCGATACCCTCGATTGGAACCGGACGGCGCCTGGACCGAGGATCCCCGAGGAGATACTGATGAAGACCGCCGGGAAATATCGCGAGGCGCTGAGAATTCTGACAGCAGTGTAAAGCCACCCGGCGACCCGGAAACGCAATGACGCTGCGCCACAGTTCATAGTTCCTGCCGGCGCCACGACCACGCACCGATGATGCGTGCCAATTCGGCAAGGCCGTCGGTCAGCGCGGCTGGACCGGGCTGCAGAATGATCGACGATTTGATCTCGTACAGGTCTCCGTTGGCGACCGCGGGAATTTCGTGCCAGCCCTTGCGCTCGGCCACCCGTTCCGGTCGAAATTTCTTGCCGCACCAGGATCCGAGAATGATATCCGGCTGTCGATTGATGACCTCGCCACCGTCGGCGACGATCCTGTCCCTGCCAAGGGGCTGCGCCGCGAGCTCCGGAAAACAGTCGTCGCCGCCGGCGATCGCAATAAGTTCGGATACCCAGCGAATGGCACTGATCTGCGGTTGGTCCCATTCTTCGAAGTAAACCCGGGGACGCCGCGGCAACGCTCCGGCCACACGACTCGCCGTTCTCAGCCCGTCCTCCAGGCCTGTCACATATCGCTCCGTTTTCAGCTGTGCGCCGACCATGCCGCCCAGCGTACGCATCATCTGCAGGATCTCGCTGACCGAGCGCTGATTGAAGACATGCACGGCGATCCCCCGCCGTACGAGGTCCGCCGCAATGTCCGCCTGCAGGTCCGAGAACCCGAGGACGAGGTCGGGATTCAGCCCGACGATGCGCTCGATTTTGGCGCTGGTAAATGCCGATACCTTTGGCTTCTCCCGCCGCGCGCGAGGAGGCCGGACGGTGAAACCGGAGATGCCGACGATGCGCCAGTCCTCGTCGATGCCGTACAGGGTTTCGGTGGTCTCCTCGGTCAGGCAGACAATTCTCTGCGGGTATGTACTCATGGATTTTCGGTCTGGTGGCTGGTCGCCTAAGGTACAATGCGGGCGCGGTTCGCCGCCAATCAGAATCAGAACGGGCCATTCAGGCATGATCGACAGTCTTGCGAAAAAGATCGAGAAGCTGATCTGGAGCGATCACCTGCAGGGTTTGGGGCGGCTCGGCGGCCTGGCATCGACGATCCTGCGCTACCTCTACGGCATGCTTCGCGACATGCTGTCCGGTCAGCTGACCTTGCACGCAATGAGCCTCGTTTACACGACGCTGCTGTCGATCGTGCCACTGCTCGGCATCAGTTTCGCCATGGCCAAAGGTCTCGGCGTCTTCAGCAAGCTGCGGGAGAATCTCGACACCTTCCTGGTACACCTCGGTCCCGATGCCGAACGCATATCGGCGCAGCTCTTCGACATGGTAGACAAGGTCAACACCTCCGTTATCGGCGGTATCGGCGTGGCTTTCTTCCTCTGGACCGCAATCTCAACGGTGCAAAAGGTCGAATCGAGTTTCAATTACGTCTGGTATGTGTCCAAACCGCGCAACTTCGCCCGGAGATTTACCGAGTACCTTGTTGTACTGCTGATCGGTCCGGTCGCCATAGGTACGGCCTTCACCATGCTTGGCGCGCTCAGCAGCAATGCGGTCGTCAGCAGGCTCGAACAGTTGCCGGGTATTGCCGAGCTGTTCCTGCTGGTCGGCAAGTTCCTCCCCTACCTGATGGTCTCGGCGGTTTTTACCTTCCTGTACATGTTCATGCCGAATACGCACGTGAAATTCAAGTCGGCGCTGGTCGGGGGCCTCGCCGGCGGCATCATGTGGGCGACCATGGGTATCATATTCACGACCTTCGTGCTTTCTTCGGTGCGCACGCTCGCCGTGTATGCCACATTTGCCATCGGCATCGTGAGCCTGATCTGGTTGTACCTGAACTGGCTGATCCTGCTGATCGGGGCTCAGCTCGCGTTCTATCACCAGAACCCGGTGTTTCTGCGCATCGGCCGGCAGGAGCCGCGACTGTCCAATTCGATGCGCGAGCGCCTGGCACTCAACATCATGATGCTGGTCGGACGGTCGTTCAGGGAGCCCGGGAAGGGATACGCCGTGGTCGATCTGAGTTCGAGGCTGAACATTCCCGCAATTGCCCTGGCACCGATCGTCGAACGGCTCGAGCAGGCCGGGCTGTTGCTCACGACAGAATCAGAAACTCTGGTGCCTGGCCAGGAACTGTCCCGATTGCGGCTGAACGACATACTCAATGTCGTGCGGGCCGAAGGTGAGACGGGTTCCTACCGCGATCCTACCTGGTCGCCAAACGTCGATACGCTCGGGAGGGAACTGGATCGTGCGGTCTCGGGCGTAGTCGGCGACCGTACGCTGGCACAATTGCTCGACGAACTGGAAAAGAATCAGCCGCCAGGTAAATCGGCGAAAAAGTAGGCCTCTTTGCCCGGCGCTTACGCGCCGGCAATTGCCATTTCGTCGATCAGCACGGAGCCGCAGCGAATGCCACCGCGCAGGTCCTGGTCCTGGCCGACAGCCACGATGCGCCGATAGAGATTGCGCAGGTTTCCGGCTATTGTCACCTCGTGCACCGGGTAGGCGATTTCACCATGCTCGACCCAGAATCCTGCGGCACCGCGGGAATAATCGCCGGTGACCGGGTTTACGCCCTGTCCTATGAGTTCATGTACCAGCAGGCCGGTGCCCATGTCGCGTACCAGCGATGCCAGGTCCCGTGCATTGCCGGGGACGATTAGGTTGTGGGCCCCTCCCGCGTTGCCCGTGGTGGTCAGGCCGAGTCTCCTGGCCGAATAGGAACCCAGCACGTAACCCTGCAGCACACCGTCGACCACCAGGTCCCGATCCCGGGTCGCGACACCTTCCGCATCGTAAGCTGCGCTAGCCATTGCCTTGGCAATGTGCGGGCGCTCCTGGATCTGCAGGAACGGCGGAAAAATCTGTTGGCCCGCCGCCTCGAGCAGGAACGAGGCGCGCCGGTACTGGGCACCGCCGCTGACGGCGGCCACAGCATGCCCGAAGAAGCTGCGTGCGATCTCCGGTGCCAGCAGCACCCTGGCTTTGCAGGTCTTGACCTTTTTTGCGCCCAGCCTGTCGATGGTGCGTCGCGCCGCGCGCTCGCCGACCGCCTTTGCCGCTTCGAGGTCCGCGGGATCGCGTGCACTCGTGTAGTGATAGTCACGCTGCATGTCACCGTTCTGTTCCCCTACCACGACGCAGCTTATGCTGTGGCTCGACTTGCGGAAGCTGGCGAGAAACCCGTGCGTGTTGCCGTATGCCCGGATACCGTTGTTGGTCGAGACGGTCGCGCCTTCCGAATTGGTGATGCGCTTGTCGAACGATCGCGCCGCATCTTCGCTCTCGACAGCAATGGCAATTGCCTGCTCGGATTCAATCGCCCAATCGTGCGCGAGGTCGAGATCGGGAATCTCCGTCGCCATTCGCTCCGCGTCCGCAAGGCCCGCGCAGGGATCGGCCTCGGTGTAGCGCGCAAATGCGCAGGCTTTCCGAACCGTCTCGCTCAGGGCCGCCGCGCTGAAATCGGAAGTGCTCGCGCTGCCTTTCCGCGTGCCGAAGAATACCGTAACTCCGATGCCGCGGTCGTTCGTGTACTCGATATTCTCCACTGTCCCCAATCGTGCCGTCGCGGCGATGCCGAGGTCATGGCTTGCAGCCGCTTCCGCCTGGTCGGCTCCCAGTCTCTTCGATTCCGCCAGAACCATGCGCACGATATCCTCGATATCCCGCCCGCTCATTGCCACACGTGCCAAGCCCGTCATCTGGTTGCTATTCCCGCTAAAAAGAACTTCAATGTTTGCATGAAATCAACGTTCGCATTCTGCGTCGCCGGCGCACAGTAGCTTAGCCGGTGAACGAATCAAAGCCCAGCAAGAGCGCGCTCAAGCGACAATTCACAGAGTTGCAGCTCCTCGGCGAATCGCTCATCGAACTGACCGATGCGCAATTGACCGACATCGTCCCGGATCCACGGCTGATCGACGCCGTGCGCCAGGCGCGATCGACGACGTCTCACGGTGCGCTGCGGCGTCAGAAGCAGCTCATCGGCAAGCTCATGCGAGGGATCGATGCCGAACCGATAAAGCTTGCGATCGAGGCATTGAATCGACACCCGCAGGAGGACAAGCGAATCTTCCGTGAAGCCGAGACCTGGCGTACCCGCCTTTGCAGCGACGCGGAAGGCGCCCTGGCGGAGTTCCGCAGCCAGACAGGCAGCGACAGTCTTGTGCTTGAGCGGCTCGTTGCCGAGCACGCGGCGGCAACTCTCGAGGCCGCGAGGAAAGCCCTGTCGCGCCGGATTTTCCGCGAAGTGCACAGGGAACTGGCCGCAAGGATGGAGAGCCGCGTCCGCTGAGGCTAGAATGCACGGTTTCTGCCGTCAGGCCTCCGCAACGAAAATACTATGAAACCGAGAATCGGCCTTGTCATGGGTTCCCGTTCGGACTGGGACGCAATGCGTCATGCGAGTCACACGCTCGATGCGCTGTCCATCCCGCACGAGGTGCGCATTGTATCGGCTCATCGCACACCGGACCTGTTGTTCGAGTACGCAGGAAGTGCGCCGTCGCGCGGGCTGCAGGTCATCATCGCCGGTGCGGGTGGCGCGGCCCACCTGCCCGGCATGCTCGCGGCCAAAACGATACTTCCGGTGGTGGGCGTGCCTATGCAATCGAAAGCACTGAACGGCATGGACTCCCTGCTGTCGATCGCCCAGATGCCCGCCGGCGTTCCGGTGGCCTGCATGGCTATCGGCAAGGCCGGGGCGATCAATGCGGCGCTTCATGCCGCCGCGATCCTGGCCGTAAACGACGCAAACGTGAGCAAGGCACTCGGCACCTGGCGCCAGCAACAGACCGAGGCAGTGCTCGCTGACGATGACCCGCGCAGCGATTCCTGAACCTTGAAACGACTTGGCGTAATCGGTGCCGGCCAGCTCGGCCAGATGCTGGGCATTGCGGCCGGCCGCCTCGGCATCGCCGTCACGTTCCTCGATCCTGCAGCCGATCCGCCGGCGGCCGCCACGGGACCCGTGATCTCCTGTCCTTTCGACGATGAGGCGGGGCTGGCGCGCCTCGCCACCTGCTCAGACGTGATTACCTACGAATTCGAAAACGTGCCGGTGGACGCACTCGCACCGTTGACCGCGCGCGTTCCGGTCCTCCCGCCGCCCAATGCACTGCGTTACGCGCAGGACCGGTGGCATGAAAAGCAACTGTTCGATGCCCTGAAAGTCCCGGTCCCGCGCTTTGCGAGAGTCGATTCGGCGGCCGACCTTGCCAGGGCCGCGGATACGCTCGGTCTGCCGCTGGTCCTCAAGACGCGCACCCTCGGTTACGATGGCAAGGGACAGTTCGTCATTCGGTCCGCGGCGGAGCTGGGCCAAGCCTGGCAAACCCTCGGGACTGTAGCGCTCATTGCCGAACAATGGATAGATTTCGACTGCGAAGTTTCGCTGATCGGTGCGCGCGCTGCCGATGGCCATATCGTCACCTATGCGTTGACCGAAAATCTGCACCGCGACGGCATGCTTCGAGTCTCCCGTGCGCCGTCGCAAAACATTGCCCTCCTGAACTCCGCGCGCATGTACACGAGGTCACTGCTGGAGCACCTGGAATATGTCGGCGTGCTGGCACTGGAGATGTTTGTCGCCGGTGACAGGCTGCTTGCCAACGAGTTTGCGCCGCGAGTTCACAACTCCGGCCACTGGACCATCGAAGGAGCCGTGACCAGCCAGTTCGAGAACCACCTTCGGGCGATTTTCGGCATGCCCCTCGGCGATACGGCGTCGATCGGCTGCGCCGGGATGCTGAACCTGATCGGCAGCATGCCGGATACAGATACCCTGCCAAAGCAATTTCCGTGGTTCCTGCACGACTACGGTAAATCACCGCGCCCGGGTCGAAAACTGGGCCACCTCACGGTGCTGGCGGACGATCCGCCGACGTTGAACCAAAGACTGGCCGAGCTCGAGGCCCGACTTGCGGTCTGAGTATCTGCCTGTCCTGGGCAGGTTACGCGATGGCTTGGCAGCTTAGAATGTATAATAAGCTGCGAAGACGCCGGACCAATATCAAGAATAATTCAGGGCCGACAGGGATTGAACTTCCGCGCAATGTCATATCTTGAACACTTCAAATTCAAAGAACAGCCGTTCCGGCTTACACCGGATCCGGAATTTCTTTACTGGAGCAAACAACACGCACGCGCCAAGGCCTACATGGAGTCAACCATCTGGCTTGCCGACGGCTTCGTGGTCATTACGGGTGAAATAGGCTCCGGGAAAACCACGCTTCTGCAGTCCTTTCTCTCAGACCTTGGCGACGACGTCGTATATGCGGTCGTTTCTCAGACCCAGCTTTCGCCGTCCCAGTTCCTGCAGGCCGTCCTCACCGAATTCGGCTTCAAACCGTTCAACAAGCGCAAGGTCGAATTGCTGGACATGCTGAACATGTTCCTGATCGAGCAGTATTCGAATGACAGGAAGGTACTGTTGATCGTCGACGAAGCACAGAATCTGAGCACGAAAGTGCTCGAGGAGATTCGCCTGCTGTCCGGAATCGAAACGCACAAGGAAAAAGTTCTGCGTATCATTCTTGCCGGCCAGCCGGAACTCAAGGAGACACTGGACTCGCCGAATCTGAAACAGTTGGTGCAGCGAGTGCGGCTCCGTTTCCACATCGGGCCACTCGACAAGCGGGAAACGCGGGAGTACATAGCGCACAGGCTGTCGGTTGCCGGCAGGCTGGAACCCGGCCTGTTCACCGAGGGATCCTACGACCTGATCCACCGCTACACTGGTGGCGTGCCGCGTCTCATCAACACGCTCTGCGACACGGCATTGCTATGTGCATTCGCCGACGGCAAGACCGTCGTCGACGAGACAGACATGAGAGCGGCGGTCGAGGAGCTCAGCTGGCAGGAACACGAGCAGAGCACCGGCCGCTTCAGGGAATTGAAGCAGCCTGTTCCGGTCGCCGACACCTCGCACATCACGCGGATCGAGGTCCGTAGCAAGGGCAAGCTGCTGTCCGAGCATCTGTTCGGACCGGGCCGCATTATCGTTGGGCGATCACCGGACAATGAAGTGTTCATCAAGAGCAAGTTCGTCAGCAGGCACCATGCCCAGCTCACCTTTGACGAAACCGGTTGCACTATCGAAGACCTGAACAGCACGAACGGTGTCTACGTCTACGAGAGGCGAGTCAAGAAGTACCGGCTCAGCCACGGTGATTCCGTGTCACTCGGAATTCACGACCTCGTGTATTTCGATCTGCGCGAAGAACAGAAAGCCACATCGGCGCCCGATCAGGCGGCTACCAAGAACCAGGCGTAGCCAGCCTGCGAATTCAGGGATTGGGCGTTCTCGACGAGCGTCGGTCGTTATGGCGATAGTCGCGACGCTTCAACAGCACGACGAGCCCCCCCACGAGGCTTGCCAGTCCGACAAAAAAACAAATGGTCGGCCAGTACCAGTGGCCGAGGTACATCGAAGCGGCAAGCGTCAGCGCACCGGCAATAATGTAGAAGTACGGGAGACTCTCATAGATCGGTCTCGACACCCACATGGTCCATCCCCGGTTATTTTGGCGTAGGTCATTGTCCCGATACGGCGCGGAATAGTCCAGCCTGCCGCCGCTGTCTGGTATAACCGCTGAGCTGTATGCCAATGATTTTTAAGGGGAAAAATCCCGGGTGTGTCAGGATCTGCCGAGATGCAGGATTCCGAGTATTCGCGACAGAATCGATTCCGTGAGGCCGTCGACCGCGAGATCCGGTTCGATCTCCGGCCCGTCCTTGCGCAGTCCCTGCACGAACTGCGACGACGTCGAGTCCATTTCCTGTTCCGTAATTGTGCTTTCCCAACCCATGATCACGTCTCCTCCGTGTGACGCGTCAATGTACTATCAACATAATGCTTTCGCAGTGAAGCGAATCACAATGCCTTGCGCCGGAATCGCCTTATGTCAGATGACGATCGCCATCAGGCGGTGCCGCCTACGGTCAGCTCATCGATCTTGAGCGTCGGTTGCCCGACACCGACCGGCACCGACTGACCGTCCTTGCCGCAGGTTCCTACCCCGGTATCGAATTGAAGATCGTTGCCGACCATGGATATCTTCTGCAACACCGCCGGTCCGTCTCCGATCAGCATGGCGCCCTTGACCGGCCGTGTCAGCTTGCCGTTTTCGATCAGGTACGCTTCGGTGGCGGAGAACACGAATTTCCCGGACGTAATATCGACCTGGCCGCCGCCGAATACCGGCGCGTACAGTCCCTTGGAAACGGAGCGAATGATCTCCCCGGGATCGTGCGGCCCGGCCAGCATGTAGGTATTGGTCATGCGTGGCATGGGAATATGCGCGTAGGATTCCCGCCGCCCGTTGCCAGTGGGTGCGACTCCCATCAGCCGCGCATTGAGGCGATCCTGCATGTAGCCGCGCAGGATGCCGTTTTCCACCAGCACGTTGTACTGTCCCGGCGTACCTTCGTCATCGACCGATAGCGAGCCGCGGCGATTCGGCAACGTACCGTCGTCGACGATCGTGCAAAGTGGCGACGCCACGCGCTGACCGACACGACCGCTGAAAGCCGAAGTGCCCTTGCGGTTGAAGTCTCCCTCCAGCCCATGGCCGACCGCTTCGTGCAACAGTATGCCGGGCCAGCCGGGCCCGAGCACGACCGGCATGGTTCCGGCCGGCGCAGCATCGGCTTCCAGCTGCAGCAGGGCCTGGCGCACGGCCTCGCGAGCGTATTCCATCGACCTGTCGTCTTCCAGGAAAAAGTCGAGATCACGTCGCGCGCCGCCACCCGCATAGCCCTGCTCGCGACGACCGTTCTCCTCGACGATAACGCTCACGTTCATACGTACCAGTGGACGAATATCGGCAGCGAGGGTCCCGTCTGCAGCGGCGATCAGGATCATGTCCTGATTGCTGCTGAGACTCACAATCACCTGCTCAACCCGCTTGTCCAGCGCGCGGGTTGCATTCTCGATCCTGCGCAGCAGCGAGGTCTTTTTTTCGTCGCTGATGCTCGTGATCGGATCCGTCGCCGCATACAAGGCATGCGGTTGCGGTACCGGGCCGACATGCACGGCACGCGACTCTCCCTGGCGCGAAATCGCGCGTGCAGCCCCTGCCGCCTCGAGCAGCGCCGGCAACTGGATCTCGTCGGAGTAGGCGAATCCAGTCTTTTCGCCGCTGACGGCGCGAACGCCCACGCCCTGGTCGAGGGTGAAACTGCCTTCCTTGATTCTGCCGTCCTCCATGGACCAGCTTTCCTGCCGGCTCACCTGGAAATACAGATCGGCTGCATCGACGTCGCGCCGGTTTATAGCGCCCAGCGCCTCGTTCAGGTGACGCTGCCGCAAGCCAGCGGGTTCGAGCATCCTCGAAATCACGGTATCGATGGCGTGGTCAGCGGGTCTGTCTTGTGCACTCATTCCATACTCACTTCAGCCTGCGATGTTGCAAGGCCGGAAACTCCTGCCGAAGCCTGCCGGGCATGGCCGTCTCCAGTGTGGCCATGACCACGCCCTCGCCCGAGTCCTGTTCTGCCAGCACCCTGCCCCAAGGGTCGACTATCAGGGTGTGACCGTAGGTCCGGCGCCCGTTCGGATGCTGGCCGAACTGGCCGGGAGCAATGACGTAAGCAAGGTTCTCGATCGCCCTCGCGCGCAGCAGGACCTGCCAATGCGCGGCGCCCGTAACGCTGGTAAACGCAGCCGGAATCGAGAAGGCCACCGCGCCGTCATCCGTCAGGCGCCGATACAGCTCCGGAAACCGCACATCGTAACAGATCGACATGCCGAGCCGCCCGATCACCGTGTCGATAGTCACGGGCTCTGCGCCATGGGCCATGCTCGCGGATTCGCGATAGCTTTCCTGCTGCTCCGGCAGGTCGACATCGAACAGGTGCATCTTTCGATAGCAGCCGCGCAACTCCCCGCGCTCGTCGAATGCCATGGATGCGCCGAAGCAGCGGTCAGCCTGCCCCGACCGCAAGGGCAGGCTTCCTGCGATGATCCATAATCCATACCGCCTGGCCGCATCGCGCAGATAATCCTGGACGGGTCCCGTGCCTTCTTCTTCCGCATGCGCCAGTTTGTCGTGGTCTGCGGCGCCAACGAACGCGAAATTCTCCGGAAGTACTGCGAGCCGGCAGTCCTCGGCAGCCGCTGTCTTCAGCAAAGCATCGACCACGGCCAGGTTACGCCACTTGTCGTTGCCGCTGCACATCTGTATCGCGGCGACCCGTACGGCAAGCTCGGCTGTTTCCATCCCGGCCACCACTAATCAGCTGTGTCGACGCAACCGGCAAGTGCGCTGCTCTCGGCAAAACGCAAAGCGCTGGTATTGTCGATCGCGGGATTGTCCCAGGAACCGTCGATCGCATAATAGACCTGCCCCATTTCCTGCAATGGTTTCTTGAATATCTGCGAAAAGATCAGCAGTGCCGCGGCTACCTGCGGCCCGGCAACCACGGCACCGACGACCGGCAGGGTGTTGCCGACGTTGGCGCTGACCACCGCAATCTGGCTGTAATCCCGGCTGAACAGCCCGGCACGTCCGACCACGCCGACGTCGGCCGCCGGACCCTTGAGTGACAGGTCGCAGGTGTAGGCATTGCCCTGTTCAATCTTGAACCGGCCGGTGATTTCATCGAAACCGAAACCCTTTTCAAACACATCGCTGAAATCGAGCGACAGGCGACGCGGCAGCGCGACGATACTCATGAGTCCGAAGACGCGGCCGGGTCCGGGTTCCACTTCGTTCAGCTGACCCGGGCCAAAGCGCACGGTGACATCGCCGTTCAGATTCTCGAGGAAATCGGCCCGCGGTCCGCCGGACCAGTGCAGATCCAGCAGGATCTCCATGTCCTGGCCATCGATGCCCGGTTCGTAGTTGAGCCTCTGCATGGTACGGGCAACATCATTGCTGACCAGCCGCACGTTGACGAAACTACTCTGACCGGCCTCATCCTGTTCATCGATAATCCATCCAGCGCTGCCTTCGATCGTAAAACTCGCGTCCTTCGCCCGCACGTCTTGCGACTCCAGGCCACGCGGTGTCTTCTCGAACAAGGCACTGAAATTTCCCAGGTGCCGCTCGCCGAAGGAAAACTCCTCGGCCAGCAGTGAAACAGCCGGCAGTCGCCGCGGATCCGTCGCGTCGGGCTCTGTCTCGGTCGGCATCTCCTTGCCGGGCAAGGTCAGCAATTGCATATCGAGGCTGATCGGCCGGCCGCTGGAAAAATCATACGGGATGCTGAGCGTGCCCACGGCATGGTCGCCATCGAGCTCCACCATCCAGTCCTGCGCGGAACGGTTTACGACGACGCGCTGCGACGTCAGGTGCTGGCCAATCGCGTCCAGCCTGTCGATCGTCAGGTCGATGGCTCGAATGCGATCGCCGAGCCCGGCGCTGCCTGCATCGCGCCTCGCCAGGGCAAGCCAGTCGTCCAGGCGCAGCTCATCCATCCGGCCACGTACGTGTAATCCACGTGTATCGGCAAGGCCCGGGGCTTCGCCATTGACAGACAGCACACCGCGATCGAAGTCCCAGCCCTCATCGCTGCGCTCGAACGACATGGACCAGAGCAGTTCCTGGCGGTAGTTGCCGGTGGATTCGATTCGATCATCTCCTGGCAAGTCGACGCTGAAAGCAAGCGACGCCGGTTCATCGGCGGCTTTGGAAAACGGCGGCGGCAGGTCCAGCGCCAATCCTTGCAACTCCGACTCGACTGCAATCCGGAATGGTGCGTTTTGTGCTTCCTGCCGTGCCGGGAACATGAGCTGCGCGACGAATGGCGTCGAACCCTCGAGAAAATCGCCCAGCGGCACGCCAAGCTGGTTGACGATCGCGCCGGCGCTGGCCCGTCCCGTCGCCGTGGCGATGACATTGTATGCCGGCTGTTGCTCACCTGCCTTGCGCAATTCGATATCGACCGGCTCATCGAGGAAGCGGCCGAACAGCTGTTCCGAACGGATGTCATCGCGCGATATCACGACCGCGCCGTTCAGCTCGGTGACGGGAGCCGGAAACCCCTGGATGCGAACCGAACCGTTGCTCGCGCGGATGCGCGTCTCGAATTCGTAACTCTCCCGGTTGGCGATCGGATACACCAGCCGCAAATCGAACGATGCATCGCCGCCGACTTCGAGACGATCGAGGTGCCCGCCGAATACGGCGGCTATCGGGCTTTGCCTCGAAAACTGCCGTATCGATTCCAGTGTTCCTGTCGCGAAGGCATTGATCTCGAGTACAGGCTTGCGTAGATCGGCGATCTCTATGATTGCATTCTGTACTGTGTTGCCGGCGTTGACCGCGAAATTCTTGTGCGAGTAAAGCCTTGTCCTGTCGACCACAATGTCGAGGTCCATGTTGGATGCGGCCGGCCACAAATCCGAATAGCGGAGCACTGCGTCGGTTACCACCGCGTCAATACGAAAAATTCCCTGCCCGTCCTCGAAAGGAAAGAGTCGCAGCGGGCCGACAATGCGTGTGGTTGCGCGCGGAATACCGCCCGATACAAGTGCGCCGGTCAGCCATCGGTACAACGGCGGCTTGATGGCTTGCACGGGCAGGTACCGTCGGACGCTGCCAATATCGTTCAGGCTCCAATCGCTTTCCAGGTCTATGGTCGTCGAACTGCCATCCGCGGGTGCGTTGATTTGCAGACTGGTCTGGCTGTTGAGGTCGGCGTTGCGCACATGGATGCTGTCCGACAGAATGATTACGCCGTCCGCGTTGCGACGCCAGATGATTGTGCCGGTCGCGTCGTCCAGGATGACGGGCTCTGGCAATTCCGCCGGCAAGTAGAAGACCAGGCCTTCCGAATCGATCTCGATCCGGCCGCCGGCGGAATCGGCCCTGAGAC
>DATICC010000174.1:0-4645 GCA_035457045.1 Woeseiaceae bacterium
CGGCCCGAGCGGGATCTGCAGGTCGAAGTCATTCGCGCAATCTCTCACCTTGCAGACGAAAAGCACGCGGAAACAGTGCGGACGATCCTCAACAAGGCCAAGCAATCCGAGGACAAGACCGTCATCAACAGCGCAGACAAGGCGATCAAGGAAATCGACGCCAAGTTCTCCGCGACGGTCCTTGCGGAGAACGCCCGTGCCGAGAAAATGGCGGAGCCGACCAAGACCTTGCTGCTCGACGACCAGGAGCTTTCCAAATTGCTGGAGGCTCAAGCCAAGTCCGCCACCCAGACACAACCGGCGGTACAGACTCCTGCTGCGGCAGCCGCCGCGCCGGCAATGGAACCGAAGATTCTCGACATTTCGAAGCTGAATCCGGGCGACGTCATCGAAGGCCGTTACAAGTACATCGAGAAAATCGGCAAAGGCGCATTCGGCACCGTCTTGCTCATGCAGGACCAGATCGTCGACGAAAGACTGATTCTCAAGTTCCTCAATCCGAACGTATCGTCCGATGAGGAGATGATGAAGCGCTTCGTGCACGAATTGCGCTACTCGCGAATGATCACGCACAAGAACGTCATCCGCATATATGACTTCCTGTACCTGCAGGGCTGCTACGCGATCTCCATGGAGTATTTCCCGTCGCATACGCTGAGTGGAGAAATACCGGACGGAAAACCCATGTCTTTCGAGAAGGCCTTGCGCTTTTCGAACGACATCGCCACCGGCATGTCCATCGCGCATCAGGCCGGTGTCATCCACCGCGACCTGAAGCCGGCTAACATCCTGGTGAACAACGAAGGACTGCTGAAGATCGTGGATTTCGGCGTCGCGGCCGCCGCTGCGAGCGGCGATACGCAGCTGACCAAGACCGGCTACGTCATCGGTTCGCCGAAGTACATGGCGCCGGAACAGATACTTGGCAAGAAGGTCGACGAGACCGCGGATATCTACAGCGTCGGCGTCATCATGTACGAGATGGTCACCGGGGTGCCGCCTTACAGCCGCGGCGATCACATGTCGGTCATGTACCAGCATGTGCAGGGCAAGGCCAAGAGCTGCCAGGAATTGAACCCGAAGGTCCCCGACGCCTACGCGGCGGTCATTGCCAAAGCCATGTCGGTGGACAAGACCAAGCGCTTCAAGTCCATGGACGAACTCAGCGACGCACTGAACGCCATCAATCTCTGAAAATGTGCGGTGCCGCACTGGCGGGCTACGCGAAATCAGCCTAGGATAACGCAAATCCATGATTTATAGGCTTTTAGCGTAATAATCCCATGCCGCGTATCGACTCGTTCCTGAAGCTGGGGCTGGCCCAGGGCTGCTCGGATGTGCACCTCGCGGTGGGTGTGCCACCGATGCTGCGCATGAACGGGGATCTCATGCCGATCAAGTTCCGCGACCTCTCGGACACGGAACTCGAAAGCTACGTAACGGAGATCCTCAGCGACTCGCAAAAGGGCCACTTCGGCTCCGGAAAGGATCTCGATTTCTCCTATGTCAGCGCCGATGGCGGACGCTTTCGCGTCAACCTGTTCCGCAAGGACACCGGCGTCGGAGCCGTATTCCGCTACATTCCGAACGAAGTCCCTACGCTCGAAAAACTGAACGTCCCGAAGGTCATTCGGGACTTCTGCGACTACCATCAGGGCATGGTCCTCGTCACCGGGTCGACGGGAACCGGCAAGTCGACCACGCTCGCCGCGATGATCGATCACCTCAACAAGACGCGGAATCTGAACATCATCAGCCTCGAGGACCCGATCGAGTTCGTACACCCCAGCAAGAACTCGCAGGTCATCCAGCGTGAACTCGGCACGCACCTGCAAAGCTTCGCCGCCGGAGTCCGTTCGGCCATGCGCGAGGACCCGGACGTGATCCTGGTCGGCGAGCTGCGCGATGCGGAAACCATTTCGATGGCCATGACGGCAGCCGAGACGGGGCACCTCGTGCTCGGCACCCTGCACACCACCAGCGCGGTGAAAACCATCGACCGGATCATCGACGCGCTGCCGGGAGAGCTGCGCGAGCAAACCAAGAGCTTCCTGTCGCAGAGCCTGAAGGCCGTGGTGACGCAGGTGCTGGTCAAGACACCCGATGGCCGGGGCCGCCGCGCGGTGATGGAAATCCTGGTGAACACCCGCGCGATCTCGAAACTGATCATGACGGACCAGACGCACCAGATTCCGGCCCAGCTGCAGACGGGACGGGACCTCGGCATGCAGATCATGGACCAGTCGCTGTTGCAGGCCATCGAAGCCAAGGAAGTCGACCCGGATGACGCGTTCCGGCATGCGCTCGACAAACGCAGGTTTCAACGCTTCGTTACCGATACCAGCATGCTGCCGGCATTCGAAAGCGACGCCGGCTCGTAACGCTGCCGTGGAATACTTTCATTGAACAAGATCGACCAATTCCTCAAAGATGCCCTGGTCAAGCGCAGCTCAGACCTGCATTTCATTTCAGGCGATCCGCCGCGCGTGCGCATCCACGGGTCGCTCACCCTGCTCAACAACCAGGTACTTACGATTGATTTTGTCCGCGAGGCGATGTACGAGATCATGACCGGGGCGATGCAGCGCGATTTCGAAACACGCGATGCGGTCGACTTTGCTTATGAAATTCCGGAGATCTCGAGGTTCCGCGTCAACGTCATGCGGCACCTGAACGGCATCGGGGCAGTATTCCGCGCCATTCCGTCGAAAGCCCTTACCCTCGAAGAGCTCAACATGCCGGAATCCGTGCACAACCTGTGCAAGCAGAGCCAGGGCATGATCCTCGTGACGGGCAAGACCGGTTCAGGCAAGTCCACCACGCTGGCGGCCATGATCGATTCGATCAACAAACGTCTGAAAGGCCACATACTGACGATCGAGGACCCAATCGAATTCGTGCACGAGAGAAAAGGCTGCCTGATCAGCCAGCGCGAAGTCGGCGTGCACAGTGCGAGCTTTGCCGATGCGCTGCACTCGGCTTTGCGCGAGGACCCCGACGTCATCCTGGTGGGCGAAATGCGCGACCTCGAAACCATCAGCATTGCCGTTACCGCGGCGGAAATGGGCATCCTGGTCATGGGCACGCTGCATACGAACGGCTCCGCCCAGACGGTCGATCGCATCGTCAACACCTTTCCGGCCGACAAACAGAGCCACATTCGCACCATGCTCTCCACTTCCCTTCGCGGTGTCATTTCCCAGCAGCTGCTGCCGACCAAGGGCAAGCCGGGACGGATTGCGGCACTCGAAATCCTGATCAATACATCCGCCGTCGCGAATCTCATTCGCCAGGGCAAGCTCGATCAGCTGGAAACCGCAATGCAAAGCGGTGGCGCGACCGGCATGCGGACCATGGACTCGGCGCTCATGGAACTGGTCGAGAAAAGGTTGGTGTCCGGGCGCGATGCATACCAGCAGGCCAATAACAAGGCAAAGTTCCAATCCATCAAGGACGACGCCTGACATCCATGGCGCGGCGCGAGGCGCCTGCCCCCGGATCAGGAAACGCAACGGCATGGACTGCCGTGGCATAATTGCGCGCTTTCATCACGCCAGTACCGACCCATGACCGCCCCGCAGCGAAAGATCTTCGTATCCAGCGCACTCCCGTACGCGAACGGTGCGATCCACATGGGGCACCTGGTCGAGTACATCCAGTCGGACATCTGGTCGCGCTTTCAGAAGCTGCGCGGGCACCGCTGCACCTATGTGTGTGCGGCCGATGCCCACGGCACGCCGATCATGATCAAGGCCAGGGAAGAGAAAATCACGCCGGAACAATTGGTTAGCCGTGTTTCCAAGGAACAGCTCGAAGACCTGCGGGCATTCGGCGTGGCGTTCGACAACTTTCACAGCACTCATTCGGCAGAGAACGAGGAGCTGGTAGGCCGCATCTATACCGCGTTGCGGGATGCCGGCCACATCTATACCAAATCGATCGAGCAGGCCTTCGACGAAAAAGAGAAGATGTTTCTCCCGGATCGATTCGTGCGCGGCACCTGCCCGCGCTGCAAGTCGGAAGACCAGTATGGCGATGCCTGCGAAGTTTGCGGGGCAACCTATACGCCCCGCGACCTGATCGCGCCGGTCTCGGTACTGTCCGGCACGACCCCCGTGTGGCGCGAATCGGAACACTATTTCTTTCGCCTAAGCGCCTTCGGCACGCAATTGCGGCAATGGATGACGCGCGCGTCGCTGCACCAGAACATTACCAGCAAGCTCGAAGAATGGTTCGAAGCCGGCCTGCAGGACTGGGACATATCACGCGACGCACCCTACTTCGGCTTCCTCATTCCCGGAACGAAAGACAAGTATTTCTACGTCTGGCTAGATGCACCAATCGGCTACCTTGCGAGCTTTCTGCATCTATGCCGGCAACGCCCCGATCTCGTCTTCGACGAGTACTGGGCTTCCGGCGCGGATACCGAGGCCTACCACTTCATCGGCAAGGACATCGTGTACTTTCATACGCTGTTCTGGCCGGCCGTGCTGGCCGGATCCGGCCTGCGCCAGCCGACCAGCGTGTTCGCGCACGGTTTCCTGACGATCAACGGCAAGAAAATGTCGAAGTCGCGCGGCACGTTCATCAATGCCCGTACCTATTTGCGGCATCTCGATCCGAACTATTTGCGCTACTACTATGC
>DATICC010000175.1:0-6031 GCA_035457045.1 Woeseiaceae bacterium
AAATATTGGTCGGTCTGCCCCTCAACCCATAGTCCTTGGTTGCGATGTCCACGAACGCTGCCTTGGAAATTTCCTCGAACTCGCGATAACCGACTCCTGCCCGAAGCAAGGCTCTTGCAAGCGGTCGAAGTGCGGTCAAAAGTGCATTGAGAATCTGCGTCTGGATAGTGTCTTTCATGGACGCGCAATATAGGAGCGCGAAAAAAATCGGTCAAACAAATAAGGTACTTGGGAAAAATGGCCCAAGTCTTATCTGAGATTAGTTCTGAAAACCGTTGTTATTTATGGACGAAACAGCGAGTTTTAGAGTTTGATTTTATTGAAAAAAATTGATCCGAAATTCCCAAGACCTGATTAATTATTGATCAGCAAGCAGTTTTTCGAGTTCTTGTTGGTCAACTGTCCTGACGCCCAGCTTTTGCGCTTTTGTTAGCTTTGAACCAGCCTTGTCACCAAAAACCACGAAATCGGTCTTTGCCGACACGCTGCCACTCACTTTGCCGCCGGCGGCCTGGATCCGGTCCTTTGCCTCGTCTCGGGTCATGCCTGGAAGTGTCCCGGTCAATACGAAGACCTTGCCGCTGAGCGGACCAGCAGCAACAGCAGCCCTCGAGGCACGCTCGGCCCAGGTCACGCCGGCCTTGACCAAACCTTGAATCACGTCCCTGTTGTGTTTCTCGCTGAAAAATGCGTATACACGGGATGCGACCACAGGGCCGACGTCACTGACGGCCTGTAAGGACTCTTCACTCGCTGACATCAATTCGCTGAGATTTCCGAAGTGGCCAGCCAGGGCGCTCGCGGTCGCCTCCCCTACCTCGCGAATACCCAACGCATACAGGAAGCGAGACAGCGTCGTTTGCTTGCTCCTCTCGATCGATGCCAACAGCTTTTCCGCTGATTTCTGCCCCATGCGCTCCAGGGTCATCAGCTCGTCGACCGTCAGGTGGTAAAGATCCGCCGGCGTCCTCACCCGATCGACAGCCACCAACTGCTCGATGAGTTTGCTGCCAAGGCCGTCAATATCCATCGCTCGTCGTGAAGCGAAATGCCTGAGTGCCTCTGCACGCTGGGCAGGACAGAACAGCCCGCCGGTGCACCGCGCCACAGCTTCTCCTTCGATTGACAGCACTGCGGAACCGCAAATCGGGCACTTTTTCGGAACCTTGACGACCCTCGCACCTTTCACCCGTCGATCCAGCAGCACCGCAACGACTTCTGGAATAACATCACCGGCCCGACGCACGACAACTGTATCGCCAATGCGCACATCCTTACGATGCAGTTCATGCATGTTGTGCAAGGTGGCGTTGCTGACCGTCACCCCGCCGACAAAGACCGGTTCCAGTCGGGCAACCGGCGTCACGGCCCCGGTCCGGCCTACCTGAAATTCAATGTCACGAACGATAGTCAACTCTTCCTGGGCCGGGAACTTGTGAGCTATAGCCCAACGCGGGGCGCGCGAGACAAAGCCAAGTTGCGCCTGGTAGTCCAGGAGGTCGACCTTGTACACCACGCCGTCTATGTCGTATGCCAGCAAATCGCGTTTCGCACCCATCTCACGGTAAAACTGCAGGCAACCATCGACACCTTCGACCACCCTGCGTTCCGGGCAGACCTTGAGTCCCCAGTCTTGTAACCGATCCAGTACCTGACTGTGCCGCTCCGGCAACTTGCCACCGTCGACCAGGCCGACCGCGTAAACGTAGATATCGAGAGGACGCTCCGCGGTAAGGCGCGGGTCCAGTTGACGCAAACTGCCGGCTGCCGCGTTGCGTGGATTGACAAAGGTCTTCTCGCCTTTGATCCTCGCATTCTCATTGAACTCGCGGAAACCTGCTCGGGGCATAAAGACTTCACCGCGAACTTCGAGCATGCCTGGAAAGCCGCGGCCGAGCAGGCTTAAAGGCACAGCCTCGATGGTCCGGACATTGTGCGTAATGTCTTCGCCGCGCTCGCCATCACCTCGAGTAGCACCACGTACTAGTCGACCCTCCTCGTACAACAGACTGACCGCAACGCCGTCCAGTTTCGGCTCGGCAGCGTATGCGATCGCGGAGTCGGGATCGGTTTGGAGCCTGTCGATCACCCGGCGATTGAAGTCGCGCAATTCGTCTTCGCTGAAAGCATTCTCCAGCGACAACATCGGCAACTTGTGCGCAATGGTACCGAACGCTTTGACCGGGTTGGCGCCAACCCGTTGCGTCGGGGAATCCGCTGTGACGATGTCCGGATGTTCCCGCTCGAGGGACTCCAGTTCGCGCACCAGTCGATCGTACTCGATATCCGGCAACTCCGGATCATCAAGAACATGATATCGATAGTTGTGGTATCGAATCTGCTCCCGGAGCCATTCGGCACGTCTTTTAGTCGTCGCAGATGCGCTCATGGGCAGTCTGTCACTCGATCATCGTGATCAGGCGACCGATATCTCATGTTCGAACTGTATAACTTCTTCCCGGAGGTAGCGTTCCCGCTGGATGCTCAAAGTGCTGCCGGATTCGTCGAGTAGATCAGCGTCTAGGGATTGTGACAGGGAGCGAGCCGCAGAAACCATCAGATCGAACGCTTTCGCACCCTCCATCGGTCCAGGCAATACCATGAACAGGCTGATACCCGGTATGCGTTGTTCTTTCAGATTCGCCAGATCGAAGCTGCCTGGTTCGACCAGGCTTGCGGCACAGAAAACCGACTTCGACTCGTCAATACCGTCATATCGATGAAATATGCCGAACTTGCCATGCCGCATGCCGATTCCACGAAGCGTCAGTGCCAGCTCATCGCCGGCAAACGCGGCCTGGTGTTTGGCGACCATTCTCAAAGTGACGATTTTTTGAGGCCGGGAATCACGGATGGGCTCGACGTCTGGATCCCGGCTATTGTCTTCTGACGTGTCGGCTGCGAAAAGCGGCTCGATCTTTGATCGAAATGATTTCAGAACCGGCCCCGCCGTCCCTTGCGATTCAGGTTTTCGGCGGCTGTAAAGGTAGACGGCAACAACGATCAGCAGCCCAAAAAGCAACAGCAACCAACGCAGACCGTCCATTCGAATTTCCCGGTGCTCTCAAGCTAACTGGCCGCCATCTTGACTGCCTCGTCGAGATCCACAGCGACGAACCTCGACACACCGGGCTCCTGCATGGTAACGCCGGTCAGCTGCCGCGCCATCTCCATGGTCACCTTGTTGTGGGTTATGAAGACGAATTGCACCATGCTCGACATCTCCTTCACGATATCGCAGAAACGGCCAACATTGGCGTCGTCCAATGGCGCGTCAACCTCATCGAGGAGACAGAATGGTGCAGGGTTCAGCTCAAATATTGCGAAAACCAGTGCCACCGCGGTTAGCGCTTTTTCGCCTCCGGACAAGAGGTGAATAGTGCTGTTTCTCTTCCCAGGCGGTCGCGCCATGACGGTAACACCCGCGGTCAGCAGGTCGTCGCCCGTCATTTCCAGGTAGGCATGCCCACCACCGAAGAGTTTCGGGAAAAGCCTCTTGAAGCCGCTGTCGATGTTCGTGAATGTTTCACGGAAGCGCGTTCGCGTCTCACGGTCAATCTTCCGAATCGCACCTTCCAGCGTAGCCAGCGCGTCATTCAAGTCCGCAAGCTGTGAATCAAGGTACGCTTTTCGCTCCGACTGTTCTTTGAATTCGTCTATGGCAGCCAAATTGATCGGCCCAAGCCGTTCGATCCTGCTGCGAGTGCGCTCCAGCTTCTCCTCCCAGGCAACGATGCTCGCCTCGCTGTCCAGTGACTGGACCAGGACGTCCATCTCGAATCCAGTCTTGTCGAACTGCTCAGTCAACCCTTCGCGGCGTACCCGGATTTCCTGCACCGCCATCCTTGCCTCACCGACCTCGGTTCGCGCAATTTCAGCTGCCTGATCGAGTTGCATGCGCTTCTGGTCCAGCTCGCGCAATTCACTTTCAAGACCCTCGACCTTTCGTCGCGACGCACCAAGTTCCGACTCGACCTCCAGGCGGACCTGCAGCTGCTTCTCCAGTTGCAGCTTGTTCCTGGCGAGTGGCTCTTCGCTTTGGGCCAGCTGCTGCGAAATATCCTGCTCTCGATTCTTGAACAGTCGGCGCTGAGACTCCATCCGCTGCAAACTCAAAGCAGCTGATTCCTTGCTCGTTCTCCTGCTCTCAAACTGAATCGCCATGTCTTGTACTGCTTGCCGATCCTGATCTGCCTGTGCCCGGACGCGCTGCAAATCGGCACGCAATTCTTCACGACGGGCATCCAGCATCTCGCGGTGTTGCGCGAGTTCGCCCAAGCGGGATACGGCCTGTTTGTGCTGTGCACTCGATGATCGAAGCTGTTCCACGGCTGCATACTGCTCGCGCTCGATCTCGGCACTTTCGTCCGCCAGAGCGGCGCGACGCGCATTCGCCTGGTCGAGTTGGTATCGCGCTGCATCCAGTGCGGACTTGGTCTCGGAATATTCACTTAGCAGCGCTGCCGAATCCTTCTGAAGAGTGTCACGTCGCTCTTCGAGCTGCATAAGGCGGGTGCGGCCATCCTGCGCCAGCTTTCGCGCACTGTCGGCCCGCGCCTGGAGTTCGCGAATTTCACCCTTGAGGCGCCTTATTTCATGTTCTCGTGCAAGTACACCGGCGTGCGTGTCTTTATCGCGCCGGACCCGGAGCCAGTTCCTGCTCAGCCAGATGCCGTCCTGGGTAACCACTGACAGCGCATCCTCGAGCTGTTCCCGAATCGCCAATGCTTTGGGAAGCGAATCTGCAACGCGGACATTCCGCAAGATGTCGAGTACCGCCGCTGGAGCCTTGGTCACTTTGGACGCAAGCGTAGCCAGACTTGTATCACCCGACCCGGGCGCTGGCCGCTCGACTAGCAAGGTTGCTGTTCCATCCCTGAGCTTGGCGAGGTGCGCTGCGGCACTAGCCGCATCCCTGACGCAAATTGCCTGTAAGTACTCTCCAAGTACGGTTTCGACAGCTCGCTCCCAACCGGCCTCGACCTCCAGAGTCTGCGCGACGCGGCTTGTGCCATCGATTTCACACGCTTCGAGCCAGCTTTGTATGGCTTCATCGCTCTGGCCCAGAGCGGCCATCTGCACCGCTTCCAGCGACGCCAAACGCGACTGCGAAACTTGCAGGACGGTACGGCGCTCATCGACCAGGCGCGTCAACTTTACGTCCTGCTCGCGCAGCTTCTGAATCTTCTCGGTGATGTCGGTGAGATGACGGTCGAATTCGTCCCGGGCATGCCGCTTGCGCTGCTCCTGAACAGTCAGTTTCTCGAACGCCGACTTGAGGTCACTGATATTTGCGAGCGGCTCAGCCTCATCCAGCTTGCGTCTGCGCTCGCCAAGACTGCGGATGCGCGACTCTATTTGCTCGGTTCGGGTCTGTTCGACGCTGCAGATCTGCGACATTTCGTTCGAACGCAGCGTGTAATCGTCCCACTGCTCCTGCCAGTCGACCAGCGCCTGCTCGGCGCGTCGCAATGACTCTACCGAACGCTGTTCCGCTGCCCTGGCTTGTTCCAGGCCCGGAATCAGCTCGCTCAACGAAAGATCGAGCTGCGCAATTTCGCTTTGATCCTTATTGATGTGTTCTGCAATTTCGCGCGCGCCCTGTATTGCCTGCTCCAGGTCCAGCTTCTGCCGTTCGCGGATTTCCCGGGAATGTTCGATAGCCTGCTCGAGCCTCGCAATTTCAGCTCCGGACCGGTAGAAACGGCCCTGAATCTCGTTGAAATCGTCGGCTGCATCGGTCTGGCGTACACGTATCTCTTCGATGCGCGATTCAACCTTTCTCTGGTCGGCAACGGTCGCCTGCAGTGCTGTCTCTTTCTCATTGAAAATCGCCGTTGAGGCGCGCGAACGCTCGTCGAGATCATGTATGCGCAAGGCCAGCAATTCTGCGGCTGTTCGACGCTCCTCCTCTTTTAGCCTGCCGTATCTTTCCGCCGTCTTTGCCTGGCGATCAAGGTGCTTGATGTGCTTCTCGACCTCTTCGAGAAGGTCTTTCAGCCGATCCAGGTTCTCGCGTGTGTGGGAAATT
>DATICC010000176.1:0-6515 GCA_035457045.1 Woeseiaceae bacterium
ACTGATACTGCAACCGCGATTCGAGATGAATCTCGGCGCCAGCGATGAAGCGGGGTTCGCGCTCGGTTCCGGGCTTCGCGATCTTGATCTGGGACTGCGATTGCGTTACGAGTTTCATCGCAAGTTTGCGCCGTACATCGGCGTCAGCTGGAATCGTCTGTACGGTGACACCGCCGACTATGCGGGCGCAGCGGGCAAAGACCGCCACACGACCACGGCCGTGGCCGGTCTGCGCATCTGGTTCTGACCGGAACTTCGCTCAGGTTTTCGCGCGGCGCAGTCGCAAGGCGTTGGCGATAACGGATACCGAACTCATCGACATCGCGGCGGCCGCGAGCATCGGACTCAGCAACATACCGGTGAACGGGTACAGGATGCCGGCGGCAACCGGCACACCGAGGGCGTTGTAGACGAATGCGAAGAACAGGTTCTGCCGGATGTTCTTCATGGTCGCACGGCTAAGGCGGCGCGCCCGCGTGATGCCACGCAGATCGCCCTTGACCAGGGTGATGCCCGCGCTTTCCATGGCCACGTCGGTGCCGCTCCCCATCGCTATGCCGACTTGCGCTTCGGCGAGCGCCGGAGCGTCGTTGATACCGTCGCCGGCCATCGCCACTATGTGTCCGTCAGCGCGGAATTTTCGAACGGTTGCTGCTTTCGCATGCGGAAGCACCTCGGCGATGACTTCGTCGATGCCGAGTTTTTTGGCTACCACCGACGCCGTTGTCCGGCTGTCGCCGGTGAGCATGACGATGCGCAGGCCTTCCCTGTGCAATGCCTCGATCGCCTCCGGCGTCGATGGCTTGATCGGGTCCGACACACCGATCAGCCCGGCGGCCCGGCTGTCGATCGACACGTACACGACTGTTTCACCCTCGCCCCGGCGGCTTTCGGCCAACGCTTCGAGTGCGCCGACATCGGCGTCGGCCATGATGTGGCGATTGCCGATCGCTACCTGCCGCCCGTCGACCGAGCCGCTGACACCCTTCCCCGTCAGGGAATCGAAGCCCGTGACGCCGGCCAGCTCGATCCCGCGTTCTTCGACACCGCGCACTATCGCTTCCGCGAGCGGGTGTTCGCTCGCGCGTTCCAGCGATGCCGCAAGTTGCAGCATTTCGTGTTCAGTGAATTCGGCGGTCGCCATCACAAAGGTGAGCTTCGGTTTTCCTTCGGTGAGTGTGCCGGTTTTGTCGACGATCAGCGTGTCGACCTGGCGCAACACCTCGATTGCTTCGGCGTTCCTGAACAGCACGCCTTCGGTTGCGCCGCGGCCGGCTGCAACCATTATGGACATCGGTGTTGCGAGGCCGAGCGCACAGGGGCAGGCGATGATCAGGACCGCGACCGCGTTGACGATCGCATACGCGAGGCGCGGCTCCGGACCAAAGCTGCCCCAGGCAAGGGCAGTCAGCATCGCGACGATGACCACTGTCGGTACAAACCAGGCGGAAACCACGTCGGCAAGCTTCTGAATTGGCGCCCGGCTGCGCTGTGCTGCGGCCACCATGTGCACGATTTGCGAAAGCAGCGTGTCACTGCCAACGCGCTCTGCACGGACGACCAGCGAGCCGGTCGCATTTATCGTGGCACCGATTACGGGGTCACCGGCGGATTTCGATACCGGCAAGGGCTCACCGGAGACCATCGACTCGTCAACGGAACTGGTTCCTTCCTCGATGACGCCGTCCGTGGGAATCTTCTCCCCCGGGCGGACTCGCAACCGGTCGCCCACCCGAACCGCAGCAAGGGCGATATCGATCTCGCTGCCATCGCTTTCGATGCGCCTGGCGGTTTTTGGTGCCAGCCCTAGCAAGGCACGGATGGCTGCGCCGGTACGGCTGCGCGCGCCAAGTTCGAGTACCTGGCCCAGGAGCACCAGTGTCACGATCACGGCTGCGGCTTCGAAATACAGCTCGACGTGTCCGCCGTGGCCGCGAAACGTCTGCGGAAACCATCCTGGAACGAGTACCGCGATGACACTGTACAGCCAAGCCACGCCTACACCCATGGCAATCAGCGTAAACATGTTCGGGCTGCGATTGACGATCGATTGCCAGCCGCGCTCGAAGAATGGCCAGCCTGCCCACAGCACGACCGGCGTTGCGAGCAACAGCTGAACCCATCGCAGCGAGCCCGGAGCGGCGATCCGGTCGAGTGGCCGACCCGGAACCATTTCGGCCATGGCAATGAGGAATACCGGAAGCGTCAGCACGACCGCCCAGCGAAAGCGGCGCCGCATATCGAGGTACTCCGCATCCTCTTCATCGCCACCCGATGCCATGACCGGTTCGAGAGCCATTCCGCAAATCGGGCAGCTGCCCGGCCGGTCCCGCAGGATCTCCGGGTGCATCGGGCAGGTCCACTGCCCTGCCGCCGCCGGGATCGCCGGCATGGCGGCGGTTGCACCGGGATCGGCCTGCGCATGGTGGTCATGACCGGCATGGTCGTGGTGTTCGTGGTGACAGCCGTCCTGTTGGTTCATCGACAACCTCTCGCGCAAGACCTTCAGGCGATGCCTCGTGAGCAGCAATCCCTCCCGAGCTGAACCGGCGGACATTTGACGTCGCCAAAGGAGCAAAACACACAGCAGTCGCCGGGCTCGGGTTTCAGCATTACACCGCAACTCTTGCACTCATAGAAGAACTGGCAGGCATCGGCCGGCATGCGCTCGCGCTCGGCATATGCACATTGCGGACAGGTTATGGTGGAGTACTCAATCAATTTTCGCACCGATGTGACTCTTCCCGCGCTGGCGTGCCAGCGCCACCTGCCGGCGACGCTCCTCGAGCCGATCAGCACGATCGGCATCCAGTTCGTGGATGCACCTGGGACAGGAAACTCCCTCACGATAATCGGGAGACTCAAGGTCATCGCTGGAGAGCGGGCGGCGACAGGCATGGCACTGCACGTAACGGCCCTCGGCCAGGTCGCGATCGACCGCGACCCGTGTGTCGAAGACAAAACATTCCCCCTGCCAAAGATTGTTTTCCGCTGCGACGTTTTCGAGGTAGTTGAGTATCCCGCCCTGCAGCTGGTAAACCTCGGAAAAGCCGAGTTCCTGCATCAGCGCCGACGCTTTCTCGCAACGTATGCCGCCGGTGCAGAACATGGCGACGGGCCGGTCACGGTCGCCGTCGGCGAGTCGCCCGGCAAACCCCTGGAACTGGCGAAAGCTGTCGGTCTGCGGATCGACAGCCCCTGGAAACGTGCCGACCTCAATTTCGTAGTGATTGCGGGTATCGATGACCAGGGTGTTCGGATCCGCGATCAGGCGATTCCATTCGGCCGGCGACACGTGTTGGCCGGTGTGCTCCTGCGGCCGGATGTCCGGGCGCCCGAGCGTGACGATCTCGCTCCTGACTCTTACCCGCATGCGCCGGAACGGCGGCTCTGCGGTCTCGGTCCAGCGGCCGTCGATCGCCTGCTCGAGCAGCAGACCTTTATTCAACCAGTCGAATACCAACTGCAGCGAATCCGGATCTCCCGCGAGCGTACCGTTGAAGCCCTCTCTTGCCAGCAGCACCGTACCGAGCAGCCCGAGGCGGTCACAGAGCCTCTGCAGTTCGGCACACAATCGATCCGGGTCCGCGATATCGACGAATCGATAAAAGGAGACAACGGCAACAGGTGCTCGCTTCTTCGCCATGCGGGTTACAGGCGCTCGATGCCAGGCGCATCCAGGGTGAGGGACAATATGCTGTGGCGTATATCCTCGCCGAGCACCAGTCGCGCATCGACGCCAATGCTTTCAAGGTCGTCATCGAACTCGAGGAAACCGGCAGAATTCTTCCGCAACACGTCCTGCTCGCGCAGCGCCGTAACGAAATCCTGGAACAGCGCCTTGTCAAAGAAATCCGGGGAGTTCAGGCCGTAGATCATCGACAGTCGTTGCGCGCTCTTCTGGCACAGCGTTTCGAGCTTCGTCCGGGTCAGCGTCCCGGAGCCGTTCTTCACCAGCAAGGCTATCGCCAGGTAAAAGCGCTGCAACATCGGCACCATGATCTGCCCGAGCATGAGCAACTGGTAAGCGTGCGCCGATCCGGTCGCCGGGCGCACCAGGCACTCGCCATCGCGCGTCAGGAGCTCGAGGTCGACCAGAGCGGCAATGGCCTCGGTCGTCACGGCATCGATGTCCTCGAAGCGCCATTTCACGCAAAGCTCGCGCTGCATGAACGGATAGATAAGACGGACCAGCCGTTGCAATTCAGTGTGGTGCAAGCGCCGTCCCTGGATGAAGCAGCATGCGATCGACGCGGGAACGGCAAACAGGTGGTTGACGTTGTTGCGGAAATAGGTCATCAGCACGGCGTCGCTCTCGGCCATGTGCACGACATCACCGAGTGGATGCGCTGTGCGGCTGATGACGCCCAGGCGCTCGCCATGGTCTACGATTTCACCGGGTGACATGTCCGGGATGGTCACCAGGTCGGAATAGCGAAAGCGGTTCAGCAGATCGATATTGAGCTTCAGTTGCCGGTGCAGTTCCATTTCACCAATGGTCTGCTTGGGTGTCGCCAGCAGAACCGTGGCGAGCAGGCTGATCGGGGTCACTGCCGCCGCGGAATTGATACCGCTCATGATGCAGCTACCGAGTTCGGTGACGACGTCGGTGACCCATTCCGGCTTGTCGTCCGCTTCACGCGCCTGGCCGCGCCAATCGGGCTTGCACTTTTCCAATATCGGTTCGATACGGATCGGCTCTCCAATGTTCACATATACTTTGCCGAAATTCTCCCGCAATGACTTGATCGAGCGGATCAGGCCAAACAACGTTTCCTTTTTCTTCTCCGCGCCGCTGAGCTCACGAATGAAGGAATCACCCTCGATCAGTTTCTCGTAGCCGAAGTAGATCGGCATGAATGCCAGCGGCCTGCGCGGGTTTCGCAGCCAGGAATCGACCGTCATGGCCAGCATGCCTGCTTTCGGCGGCAACAGCCTACCCGTGCGGCTCCGGCCGCCCTCGACGAAGTATTCGATCGGGTAACCGCGCGTGAGTATCTGGTTCAGGTAAGCATTGAATACCGCAGCGTACAGCCTGTTGCCCTTGAACGTACGCCGCAGGAAAAAGGCGCCGCCGCGCCGCAATATGCGGCCGATGATCGGCATATTCAGATTGATGCCCGCCGCCGTGTGCGGAACGCTCAGGCCCTCGTTGTAGACGATGTATCCGAGCAGCAGATAGTCGATATGGCTGCGATGGCACGGCACGTAGATGACCTCGCTCTCCTTCGCCACATCGCGCAGGTTGTCGACGTTGTTGAGCACGATACCGTCGTAGATTCGGGTCCACAGCCGGTCGAGGAAACGTTCCACCATACGTATCGTCGGGTAGGAGATGTTGGCTGCGATTTCGAACGCATAACGCCGTGCCTTGTGCGTCGTTCGCTCCAGCAGCGCCCTGTTGTCGCCCGCTTCGGCTTCGATGGCCCGCTTCACGCGTGGATCGAGCAGCACCTGGTTGACCAGTGCGCCGCGATGGGAAAGGTCGGGGCCCACCGTTGCCGTGCGGCGCTGGCGGAAATGCACGCGCAGCACGCGTGATAACTTGCGAATGGCTACCCCGGCTTCGAGTCCTTCGTTGATGATCGAGCTCAACGGCAACGGGTGACTGATTCTCAGCAAAGTGTTCCGGCCGTGCACAAGGGTGGCGAAGAACTTTCGCGTGCGGCCCATCACATCCCAGTTCTCGGAGAACAGCAGCTTGAACCAGGAGCGCTCTTTGTCCGGGGAGCGGCCCCAGTAGATCGCCACCGGTATCAGCAGCAGCTCCACGCCCTCCGCGGCAACCGCGGCATCGACAATGCGCTGCAGACGTGCCGAACCGGACACGCGAGGCTTGCGAAAGATGAATCCGCTCTTTCGCCGCAGGACGACGATCCTGCTGCGCTCATGCAGCCCGCAATACTCGAATGCGTCCGACGGCGATGGCAGTCCGTGCAATCGGCAGATACGCTCGAGCGCCAGGGTATCGGCAAGGCCGCCTGTCTCCAGCACGTAACAGACCGTCGCATCCTGGCCGGCCAGCAAGGCGGCCGGATCGTCGGGCAATACGGATGGGCGCGCCCAGATCGCAAAGACTTTTCCGGCCAGCCAGTACCATGGCCGGAAGATGATTCTCAGAGCACTCATTGGGCGCCAATCTTACCGAATTACGCCTGCCTCGGCGGGTGAATTCCCTGGGTGAGCTCGTGGTAGCTGGCTATCGGTTTATCCAGCTTTTCCGTGCGCAGGAATTCTGCGAACGAACTGCTGAACACATCGCTTCGGATCGCCCACCAGGCCTGGAATCCCGGCCGGGAATGATAGGTCAGCATGAGCCGCTTCCATCCCAGCCACACGTCGTCCTCTAGGTAGCCCTTGCGATACTGGTAGTACATGTTTTCGAAGTTATGAAAGCAGACAAAGAACAACTGCGACATCCGCGCCTTGTCATCCGGGCTCAGGGATTTGAAATCCTCCAGTGCATTGCCGAACAGAGTCGAGAGTCCCGGTGTGCCTGCTATCGACCGGTTCAA
>DATICC010000177.1:0-6675 GCA_035457045.1 Woeseiaceae bacterium
GGATTGCGTCGGGACAAGGTGTTCCACCACGCGCGGGGCTGGTCGGCACTGCTTTGGCGCTTTGCCGGCGCCAACGTGCTGATGATCGTCAGCCTGCGGTGGTTGCACAGGCCATTGGAATGGTGGCTGCAAAACGGTATCACCGATCGCTCTCTCTGGCTGGCACTCACCATCGCTGTCGGCGGCGGTGTGTACCTTCTTGCACTGCTGGCACTGGGCCTGCGGCCCGGTGCGTTGCGCCTGAGATCGAACTAGGCGGCCCGGATGATACTGGTACGTACTGCGGCTTCATTTCCTTTCGAGATTGTGAAAGACGGCAGCGTCGTCACCATCGGTGCTTACGACGGGCTGCACCTGGGTCACCAGAAGATGCTGCAGACGCTGAAGGACAGGGCCAGGTTGCGCGATCTGCCGAGTATCGTGATGAGTTTCGAACCCATGCCGCGTGAGTACTTTTCGGCGGCGCAACCGCCCGCAAGGCTCATGCGTTTTCGCGAGAAGTTCGAGGCTCTTGCCGACGCGGGTATCGATATATTCTTCTGCCCACGCTTCGGTACGGCGATGCGCCAGGTTGACGCCAGTACCTTTATCCGGCAGATGCTGATTCATGCAATGAACGTGCGGGACCTGGTGGTGGGTGACGATTTTCGATTTGCCGCAAATCGTGAAGGCAATGTGGAGCACCTGCGAAGGGCAGGAAGTGCGCTCGGCTTCGAGGTGCACCAGGTATCCAGCGTGCGCATGCAATCCAGGCGCGTTAGCAGCACGGCGGTGCGCAAAGCGCTGGCGGAAGGCGATATGTCGCTTGCACAACAGCTGCTGGGCCGCCCCTACAGCATGTCCGGCAAAGTGATTCGTGGTAAGAATGTCGGCCGTAAACTCGGTTTTCCCACGGCCAATGTCAATTTGCAGCGGCGCCAGAGCGCCGTCATGGGTATATTCGCGGTGCGGGTGCGAGGACTGGCGAAAGTTCCACTGGATGCCGTTGCCAGCGTCGGCACCCGGCCGACCTTTGAGGGCACCAAACCGATACTGGAAGTGCACATTTTCGATTTCGACGAGGATATTTACGGAAGGTATATACACGTCGACTTCATCGAACGCCTCAGGGATGAACGACGGTTCGCCAGCGCGGATGCGCTGGTCGAACAAATGCACCGTGATTCACAGCAGGCGCGAGACGTTCTCGCCGCCTGAGCCAGGGCCAGATAACCAAACCAGCAGGACAGTCCATTGACCGAGAATAATTCAGTGCCATCCGGCAACCGCTCGTCGTTCGCTCTGTGGATCGCGATTTCCGCGTTTCTGGTCGTGGCCGATCAGCTGACCAAGCTGGCCATCGTCAAGTGGGTTGGACTGTACGAGAAGATCCCGCTGAATGGGTTTATCAACATTACGCATCAGCGGAACACGGGTGCCGCATTCAGTTTTCTGGCCGATGCCGGTGGCTGGCAGCGCTGGGCCTTCGTCGTGCTGGCGACAGTGGTCAGCGGATTCATTGGCGTCTGGCTGTGGCGCTTGCGCATGGAGCGACAGGCGGTGCTTTCAGCCGGGCTTGCGCTGGTGCTCGGCGGTGCCGTCGGAAACCTGCTGGATCGAATCCGCCTGGGCTACGTCGTCGACTTCTTTCAGGTATGGCTCGGGAGCTGGCCGTTCCCGTCCTTCAACGTCGCCGATGCCGCCATTACTGTGGGTGCGGCGCTGCTGATTATTGACTCTTTGTTCAATTCCAGGCCGCAGCCGGCGCCACCGCCGCAAGACGAAGACCTGACCGGATAACGTTCGCCGGGCTGCGGGCTTGGGCTGTAGGAGCCTGCATTGCAGGCGACCTCTCAATGCTGGCACCGCACCGGTGGAAACGTGCCGCTAACCCTTCTCGCTCAGACAAAATTCTAATTCGCTCGAAGGATCAGCGGCACGTTTCCGCCGGCATCTTGCCCGCTCGTTTTGGAGCGACCAAACCACCGATCACCCAGCCGGCGACGCGGTGGCATGCCTTTCGAGCGAGTTAGAATTTTTTCCGAGCGAGAAAGGCATGGCGCGGCGGCGCCGGCGTTTAGTACGGTTCCGGTCATAGCGTCGCCCGCAATGCGGGCTCCTACAGCGCTTCGCTCGGCCTCAGCGGGTGCGGGTCCAGCAGTCTGCCAGCGGTGCCGACGTTTTCGTACCCCGGCCGTCAATCTGGAAAGTGCCACACTTGCCGGCTTCGGCGTCTGCGTTCAGGTAGACCGCAACCGCGGTGAAGTCATTGGCATCAGCCGCGGTCACGTTCAGTCGGTACGAGCCGGAATCCGATATCTGGTTGGCAGCGTTGGGGAATCCGAGCGCCGTCAGGTCGGTCGTATAGCTGTTGTTCTGCAGATAAAACCTTTCCTGCATCGTAACGACCTGCAACAACATCGATTTTGCCTCGGTACGCTTTGCCCGTGCAGCGAATTCCCGGTAGTTGGGGTATGCGATCGTTGCCAGGATGCCGACGACTACTACAACGATCATCAGCTCCGTCAACGTTACGCCCCGCATGTACTTTCGCATCGGATGTCTCCGTCAGTTTCTTGCAATGGCTATTCTATGCCATCCTGGGTCCACAGTGTCCGCACCGGATTGTTCGCGAATCCGGGGTCGAAGCACTCCACACCGACGCAGCCGATCGGCGGCGGTGAACATTCTTCACCGGTGCAATTCGGATCGGTCGGGCTCGGGAACAGGAAGCTCGGTTTCGGAGCAATACCACCTTGCTCAAGTTCCGTTACGCGGCTGGCGTCTATGCCTGCCGCATCGTTCGGGTCGAGCGTATCGAGCGCGACCACCGGATCGCCGTTGGCGACGTTCACCCGATAAAGGCGATTGACGCTCAAGCCAGCCTGGCAAGGATCGTCCGAACCGACCGTCGGTTCGAAGGACACGAAAAACACCGAATCCGCAAAGGTCTGGGAATCCGACAGGACTTTTTCGCCGACGGGCAGTGTCAACTTCCAGCCACGATCCGACGAGGAGATGTCGACATTGAAGGTACCGCTCACTTCCACCAAGTCACTGTCGGTGGCGATGTCATAGTTGTTGTACTGCAGCTGTGTCAGCGATGTGAACACGTCCCGGTCACGCAGGGAGTAGAAGCGATCTTCGGCACTGCCATCCAGCGGATGCGCCCGGTAACCGCTGCCTAAACTGATCGCGAGGAAGCGGCGGTCCTGCTTGTGATCATGGAACAACGACACGTCCGGCGATGTATAGAAGCGGCGCGTGACTGCAGCGCTCGGGTTAGAGATACCCTCTGCGCCGAACCGCGCGATCACGCCGCCGGCCACGAGGTTGGCAGCGGTGAGGCCGTTGCGGATGTCGAAACGCCATATCTGGCCGCCGAGGTCCGCGGCATACATGCGGTCGGCAAAGCCGTCGCCGTTCAGGTCGAGGACGCGGATGCGCGCGGGGATCGCACGGGTCATCTTCGTCAGCGGCAGGTCTGCCGCTGCGTCCGGGCCGGCGCGCCAGATCTGCGCACCGGTTTCGAGATCCAGCATGAAGACCCCGGCGCCTTCGACATCGGCGCTCGCCGGATGGATGGCCTGGTCGTGGACCGTGTCATAGCCGCCACCGATGATGAGCACCACCTTGTCCGGGCTGCTGACGTTCAGGCTCTGCACATTGACCCGGGCCGGTACCGGAGGCGACCAGGACTGGCCGATCTGCGGAACTTTCCGAACCCACTTCAGTTTGGGTACATTCCTGTCAGTCACGTCCAGGGCGTAATAGTTGTCGCCGCCTCGGCGCATGCCGAAAATCAGGTAGACGAAATCGGTGCCGACGTCGATTTCACCGTCCTTGTCGCGGTCGGCCACGACCGGCACTATATCGCCGTCCAGGCCGTAGTTCTTGTAGTCCACGGCTTCGTCGAAATACAACTCGCCGGTATTCGCCAGCAACTCGTGAGGCATGTACGACCACAGCTCTACTCCGGTGCTGCCGTCTATGGCGTGCAGGAAGCCGTCGTTGGTCGAGGTAAAAACGACGACGTCAGGCTCATCGCCGGTCATGCCGTAAACGATCGACGCCGGCTGCGCATGCAGCGCGTCACCCATCGTTTTGCGTGAGGTGGTCGTCGGATCGCCGTCCTCGTCGCGTACGTCGTAACCGCGTATCCAGTCGAGCATGGTGGCAACGTCCGGGTCGCCAGGATCGCCGGCGAGGCCGAAATCATCGAGCGTAAAGGCCAGTTCGTTGGCCGATGATATGGCGTTCGAGGCCGCGGTCAGGTTCGCCGCACCAAGGTTGGTGTAAACGTTGCGCGTGGCCGGGTCCGGGATCAGGTTGGCGGCACCGCCTATTGCGACATTGGCGCCGTCCGAATTCGAACCGCCGTTCCAGAAGTTATGCGAGGTGTCGCTGAAATAGCCTGTCGACGGGTCCACAGCCGGGTTCGTGTACTTGTCCACGATTTGCGCATCGGCAATCGTGTATTTCTTGATGTTGCCTGGCCAGTGAACCTTGTTGGCGGCCCGGAACACGGAGACATACAGGTCGTTCAGGTGCTGCGTGCGATTGAAGGCATTGACTGCCACCGCCGGTGCCGTGAACGAAATATCACGATCGAAGATATTGGTGACGATATCGGTCAGTGCGACGGTCAGCGACTTGACGTCCTCGGCCAGGTAGTACTTTCCGCCGGACTTTCTTGCGGTCTCCGCGAGTATCGGCAGGTCCACCGTGAAGCCGATGGTGTAAGTGGACACGGTCTGGTCGCCGGGTACATCCGGATTGACATCCTCCTTCGACAGGTATTCCGCGATGTCGTCCAGGCAGACGCCGAGCCCGGTGCCGCCGGTGCATCCGCTGCTGCCGAGTGTCGTGGTCCAGTTGGGGAGATTCTCGACCAGGTCATCGGCGTCATAGTCCTGCGTCGGTTCACCGTCGGTCAGGTAGACGATGAAGTTCTTCGCGCAGGCATACTCCGTGGGCTGCCTGTAGATCATCGGGTCCTTGGAATCGAGGCCATCGGTATCGGTCAGCAGCAGAGGTCCATAGTGGGCCTGCATGCCGCGCCAGTACAACGCAGCCTCGTACATAGTCTCGGCCAGCGGGGTGTTGCCGCTCGCCGGAAGCGCATCGACCAGCGCCATGGCCGTGGTCCGTGTCGTGTCGAGATCCTTGATAGCGTGGTACACCATGCCGCCGTCATTGCCGTTGAATCGCATGAACCCGACATTGACGTTATTGATGGAGCCGAGCACGTTCTTGGTCACCGCCTTGACGATGTCGTTGCGGGTCATTTTCGAACTCGGGGGATTCGCGTACCAGTTGAGATAGTTGCCCGAATACACGGTGTAGATCCGGTTCGTCGGCGAGCTGCCCCAGTCGACTTCGCGTGACGCATTCGAGGTATAGCGGGCCCTGTTGGTGCCGATCTGCGCATAGACCAGGTTTGCTGTGCCATCGCCATGAATGCCCGAGTCGTCGGCGCATTCCGTATAGGCCTGGTTCTGGCTGCTCGCAAGCTCCTGCCATTTCGATTTACCGCCGACCGTCAGGTACTGAGCGAGTGTGCCCGAATACGAGCCGTTCGCAGCGATCTGGTCGCGGCCCTGTTTGCAGACGAAATACGCATCATCTACGCGGCGGCGCCGGTCGGTGCTGCTGTCGCAATTCGGAACTCCACCGGACGTGCTCCAGTAGTAATCTGTGCGATTGCAGTCGCCGCTGTACGTTTTGGATCCGTCGAAGGGTTCCTGGTTGGTTTCAACGACCGTGGTCATGCTGCCCGAGCTGTCGAGAATGAACAGCACGTTCGGTTTTGCCGCATTGCTGGCGCCGGGCACGGTCAATAGCAACTCGACGTCGTCTGCGACGGCGGGGAAGCCGGTTACCAATGCGAGAGCGAGTCCTGCACCGGTCCATGTGGCGCGTATCCTGGACATGTTTGTTTCCTCAGTTAATCAATATGTGGCGCGATCGCTCATTCGCCCACATGTACGCTGGTTACAGCGTTGGTCTCTGTATCAAAGGTCACCAGGGCATAGTCTTCCTTGCTCTGCCTCAGGCTATTGAACTGTTTTCTGAATTCGGCGAACGGCATCTGTTTGCCGTGCAGAATAAACTGCGTGGCGGACGTCAGACGCACTTCGAGAATCTCGCAGTCGTCGCAGGACTTGAACATCAGCCTGCTGCTGTCAGTCGTTGGCATGTTCATGTATGCAGTGCTGGTTTCCACCGCACGCGTGACGATGCGTATATCGGCGGTTGCCGGCAGGCACGCGGCCAGCATCACGAGCACAATCAGTTTGCGAAGGTCCATCTTGCGTACTCCAAGCGAAGTTTGAGCTGTTTGCGTGACCCGGGCCCAATCGGGTCACGCATTCCTATACATTGTCTTTCAATTCAGTCATTTAGTCCCGGAACCACTACTCAATTCCGTCCTGTGTCCAGAGCGTCCTGACCGGGTTGTTGACGAAGCCCGGATCGAAACACTCGACGCCGACGCAGCCGAGCGGCGGCGGCGAGCAAGCTGCCCCCGTGCAGTTCGGGTCGTCCGAGCTCGGGAACAGGATCGCCGGCGTAGGTGCGATGCCGCCCTGTGCCAGCTGCTGACGGCGTGCGTTATCTGCGTCTGCCGGATCCAGCGCATCGAGATTGTTCACTATCGGGTCGCCGTTGTTCACGTTGACGCGGTAGAGGAAATTC
>DATICC010000178.1:0-5602 GCA_035457045.1 Woeseiaceae bacterium
TCCTTGCCTGTTCCCCTCTCGCCTACCACGAGGACGGGTTTGCTGAGTGCTGCGGCACGCGAGACGTGTTCCAGCATTTCCAGGAATGCGGGCGCTTCGCCGATAATGGTTTGACTGGGTCGTTCCGGCATGTCTGGCTAAAATAGCTAAATCTGCGCAGCAGGGATCACTTATTAGCGAAGAATACCACAACAAGCTCCGCAGCTATGCGTGCTTCCAAACAAAAAAGATTTATAAAACAATTACCTGCGGGCAAGCTCGACGTTTGGCACAGTAAGTGCAGATGAGCGGGTGAACCTTAACCGAAGAGGACCACGCCATGGGAATATTCACGAGATTCAGCGATATCGTGAACTCGAACATCAACGCCATTCTGGACAAGGCCGAGGACCCCGAGAAGATCGTGCGGCTCATGATCCAGGAGATGGAGGACACGTTGGTCGAGGTGCGGTCAGCCGCGGCCAGGTCGATTGCGGACAAGAAGGATCTCAATCGCAGGCTGGAAACGATGGATCGGGAACGGTCGGACTGGGAGTCGAAGGCCGAGCTGGCGTTGCGCAAGGGACGTGAGGACCTCGCCACAGCAGCACTGGTGGAAAAGTCCAGGGTGACGGCGGCAGCGGACGCCATCAAGTCAGATTATCTGGCCATCGATGACGGTTTGGCGAAACTCAATGACGATATCGCGCGCCTGGAGAGCAAACTGCAGGACGCCAAAGCACGGCAGAAATCACTTCTGGCACGCCACAAGACCGCAACAAGCCGGCTCGCGGCCCGAAAGAAAATCCATGACTACCAGATCGAAGATGCCATGGTCCGCTTCGAACAGTACACGCGTCGTATCGACGATGTCGAAGGGCGCATCGAAGCGTACGATCTGGGCCTGCCCAAGGACTTGAATCATGAATTTGCCAGCCTGGAGGCCGAGGAATCCGTCGCCAGGGAGCTTCGCGACCTGAAGTTACGCGTCGCCGCGAAGCAGTCTGCTGACGTGAGCTGAAGATGGATCTGGCATTGGGCGAACTGATTGCCATTGCGGTCATCGTATTCATCGCAATACCCGCTCCGCTGTTTATCGTTCTGCACTTCATTACGAAGTGGAAACAGGCAAGAGAGATCTCTGGAGGCGATGAAGGAATGCTGGAGGAGCTTTGGAGTCTGTCGCAAAGAATGGAGGAAAGGCTGGAGTCGCTGGAAACGATTCTTGACAGCGAGTTGCCGGAGTGGAGGAAAAAGCAATGAGCGGAACAACCTGGGGCCGGGAACACGGGCGATCGCATGGCCTGTATCGAGACAGGGAGAATGGCTGGATTTTCGGCGTTTGCGCCGGACTGGCCGACTTTGCCAATTTCCGGGTCGGAACGGTTCGGGTAATTGCGACAATTTGCCTGTTTGTTTTTTTCTGGCCGACCGTGCTGGTCTACCTCGGCGCTACTCTCTTGTTCCGGGAGAAGCCACTGATATACGCCGGCACCCAGGCTGAATATGAATTCTGGCGGCGACGCAATTGCGACCGGGACTGGGGCTGCTCATGAGCTACCGGGAAACATTTCCACAACGCCGATTCTACCGTCGCAAGGACAACGCGATGATTGCGGGGGTTTGCGCCGGTTTGGCCGACTATTTCGGGTTCAATCTCAAGGCGACAAGATTCCTGGCGGTGGTCTCATTGCTGATGGCGATGCCAATTACCCTGCTCGCTTACTTCGGCGCCGTTTTTCTGATCCCTGCCGCACCGGACTCACGCCGCAGGACCGGAGCTGACGAAGAATTTCGTCGTGCGGTGCGGGCAGCCCCGGCGCAAACGCTTGCTGACGTTAGAAGGCGATTTCAATCCCTCGACAGGCGCCTGGCTCGCCTCGAACGGTATGTGACGTCACCGAGATTCAACCTTGATCAAGAGTTCAGGAAGCTCTGAACCCCGCTTAATGGGGAAAGGAACAATCGATGTCAGGCGGTCAAGCTTTTGCATTGTGGGTCATAATAATCGTGCTGCTTGCCAGTGTTGCACGGTCTTACTTCAAGCAACGCTACAAGAATCCACCGAAGAATACCGATCTGGATGATGCCGCGGCGAAGATCGAACTGCTGGAAGAACGGGTCCGGGTATTGGAACGCATCATCACCGAGAACAAGTACGACCTGAAACGGGAAATCGATTCCCTGTAGGCAAATGGCGCCTGCCAGCCGGCGCCCGCCCCAGGATATCTGCCCGGGTTCAAGCCCGGTCCGCACTTCGATATCAGGAGTTGTCTCTTGCTTTGTATGTCTGCACTTCTGCGTTGAAGGCGGCTGCCATACGCTCCATCTCTTCCACAGCCGCGTTGTACTTCTTGTCCAGCATTTCGGTACGCTGCTGTTCCACTTCCGGCTCCAGATCTCCCATCAATGCTACGGCGGCCTTTTCCTCATCAACGATACAAGCCAGGTAAGCTTCCATATCTGCAACGTATTTCTTGACCGCGGCCTGGCTTGCAATCATCTCTTCCTTCGTCGCCGTCGCCCCGTTGGCGATCGAGACCTTGGCGGGATACTCACATGCCATTGAGGCATATGATGCGAACAAGAATGCGAGAGCAGATATAGCGATGGTTATTTTAGTCATTGGCCTGTCTTTTATTGAAAGGATTGCGGTCGATGAGACCTGCAATCAAACGGGTGGTTCGAGCTTCGAATGCAATTAGAGCATGCGCAATTCAGGCTGTGAAGATGTGAGAGAACCATTTATTGAAATCAACGGCTTATCATGCAATTCGCTCGCGACAGCGCGACAGATCCGGCCAGCGGCTCAGGCGAACAAGGCCCGATACCTGTCCGTGCCTTTGGCCTGTGACAACAACAGCTCCAGATAACTATCCGCGCTCATCGGATCACCGAAAAGCAGGCCCTGGGCATATGTGCATTGCATGGTTTGCAGGAAATTCAACTGCTCCTCCGTCTCGACGCCCTCGGCGACCACATCCATGTTCAGGCTGCGTCCCATGTGTATGATCGTTCCAACTATGGTTGCATCGTCAGAATCGACTGCAATGTTCTTCACGAAGGACTGATCGATCTTCAATGTATTGATCGGAAACTGCTGCAACGCACTCAATGAAGAATAACCTGTTCCGAAGTCGTCAATCGCCAGGTGCAGCCCGAGCGCGTAGAGTTCATCCAGCAACTTGATGGTCCTGACAGGGTCCTCCATCAGCGTTGTCTCCGTGATTTCAAGTTCGAGCGACGTCGGCGAAAGCTGATGACTGCGCAGTATCGCGCTGATGCGGCTGATGAAATTGGGTTGCCGTAATTGTTTCAGTGAGAGATTGACGGATACCCGGCCGGGCGACACGGACTCGCTCCAGTATTTGAAATCCTCGCAGACGCGATCCAGCACCCACTCTCCGATCTCGATGATCAGATTGGTCTCCTCGGCAATCGGGATGAAATCGGAAGGGAGGATAATGCCGCGCTCCGGCAACTCCCAACGGACCAGCGCCTCGGCACCTATGACCTGGCCGGTTTCAAGGTTGTATTTCGGCTGGTAATGAACCAGCAGTTCATTGCGCTCGAAAGCCCGCTTGAGCTTGCTCTTGGTCATCAGCCGCTCGACTGCGGCCTCATTCATTTCCGGAGCGTAATACGAGAAGACATTGCCGCCGTTCTTCTTTGCATGGTAAAGGGCGGCATCAGCATTGCGTATCAGATCGATGACGTTCCGGGCATCGACCGGGAACAGAGCTATGCCCATGCTGGCGGTCATGAAGACTTCATGGCCCTGCACGAAGAACGGATCGGCAAGGCGGTCTAGCAGGCTGCGTGCCAGCTTGTCGAGACTCTGCCGTATGTCGGAGCCGGATTCCGGCCGATCGATGATCACGGCAAACTCGTCGCCGGCGAGACGACCTATTACGGAATCCGGTGGAAGCACCTTGGTAAGCCTGGTGGCAACGGTCTCCAGCGTCGCATCGCCGGCGAGGTGCCCGAAGGTATCGTTTATCTCCTTGAAACGGTCGATATCGATATACAGCAGTCCCAGCGATTTCCTGGAGCGGCCCGCCCGCGCGATCGCGCGCTGCAAAAGGTGATGGAACTGCATCCTGTTCGGCACCTTGGTGAGCGCATCAATACGGGCCAGATACCTTATTCGTTGCTCCGCTTTTCGTCGCTCGGTGATGTTCTGTGCGGCGTATATCCTGTCGCTGCCGGCTTCGTTGTCTCCGCTTATCGCGGCACTGGTGTAGGAGACCGGCACGGTCTCGCCGGACTTGGTGATGAAAAAAGCCTCCCGTGGTGCGTTCGAACCGACTTCCGGATGCAGCCGGCCCGTTCGCTTCCTGTCGACGAGCAATTCGATGTTCTGGCCAATCAGCTCCTCCTCCGTATAGCCGAGCATGCTCAGGGTTGCTTTGTTAACCCGGCTTATGATGTCGTCGGGTGATGCAATGATGATTGCTTCATTCATGTTCGCCAGAACATTGTCGATATAATTTCGCGATATCGTTGTCTGCCGGAGCTTTTCCCGCATCGCATTGAAGACGCTCGCAAGTTCGCCGAGCGCGTCATCGTCGGTTACCGGAACGGGCTCGCCGAAGTCGGATTCGCTTAGCTTCCTGACCTCAGTCTGCAGTTGGCCGATGCGCCGGTTCTGCCGGCGCACGAGGAACCAAACGGTGAAACCACAGAGGATCAGGATAGCCAGGATGCTTGCCGCAACCCAGGAGAAACCCAGCTGGCTCTGGCGTTGTTCGGTAATGACGAGCTCGGCCCGATACTCCGCCAGTCGAGCCCGTAAATCGCGCAGTTCGAATGCAGCAATCAGCCGGCCGATTGCCTGTCCCGAACCGGAAACCGGTCTCGAGAGATAGAGCATCGAATCAGTCCAGGTTACCGGCTCGTTCTTGAGTTCATCGGGAATAATGCCGACCTGTACGGGCGCAGCATCCAGCGGCTCGAAACGCAATGCCACGAGGCGCTCGTTGGCAGCCAGCGCATTGGCAAGCAGTGTGCTCGCCGCCGGGCCGCGGGACTCACGGGCCTGCACGAGTTCGCTGCCCAGCAGGTCCAGAGACTGCTCGGCGTCGAGCTGGAACGCCGCCAGCACGCTGCTCTCGTGCTGTTCCACGCCGGATTTGATAATGCTGCTTGCCAGGCCGCGGTACTGGACATAGAAAACGGTCGACAGCAATGCAATGACAACGGCGGCCACGAGCGTGGCGAGGAGCAGGTGTCTGGGCGAAATTCTGCGAGCCATTTATTATTAAGATTCTGATTGG
Source organism: Woeseiaceae bacterium (assembly GCA_035457045.1). Taxonomy (GTDB): domain Bacteria; phylum Pseudomonadota; class Gammaproteobacteria; order Steroidobacterales; family Woeseiaceae; genus JAKEGN01. Next base: position 5,256 of record DATICC010000178.1, read on the forward strand.
CATGGGAAATTCCATGCCCGCCAGCAACTTTTTCTCCGCTCGTACGCCGCCCTGGCCAGGCCTGCAAGCCTGGATCATGCTTTCACTGGCGGCAGAACCGTGGCCAAAGTTTAGCACTGTGTCCAATTCCTGCCGAAGGCTATTTCTTGCGCCTTCGGTGGAAAACGCGGCGGCAGGACCAGGGTTGCGGGATAAGCCCAGCCGAACAGGGGCTTAGGTTTGCCGTCACGGGCCGGTGCAGCCCTTGTCCGGTGCCGGAATCACCGTGACATAATGGTTTGGAGGCCGGCAATTTCGAATCGGCATGCATGAAGCGGGGAACGGCATTGCGCAAGACAGCCCTCATC
>DATICC010000179.1:0-8782 GCA_035457045.1 Woeseiaceae bacterium
CGGAAGGTCGCGGCCGGGGCCTGTCGGCGAGTTACAACCAGGGCAGCTGGGTTGCAGAGGTGGCCGAGGTGTCGGTGCGCGACAAGGTCCTGAAGATCCAACGGCTCGTGGCAGCCGTTGATTGCGGCCTGCTGGTCAATCCGGGTGCAGCGCGGCGCCAGGTCGAAGGCGCCATCATCGAGGGTATCAGTGCCACGTTGTTCGGCGAGATCACAGTAAGCGATGGCGTCGTGCAGCAGAGCAACTTTCACGACTACGCACTCTGCCGGATGCGCGATGTACCGCCCATCGACATCGAATTCGTCATGAGCAACGAAGAACCGCGGGGGCTGGGCGAACCGCCCCTGCCTCCCGTGGCGCCCGCCATCTGCAACGCAATTTTTGCGGCGAGCGGTGAGCGCATACGCGAGCTTCCGCTCAAGCATCACTTTACGCTTTGAGGTGACAGCTCCGCCCCCTCGCGACCCTCGATTTTCGCGAGATGGGATTGAAACTGCCGTGTGGCGTATCGCCAGTTGCGGCTGACTGCATGTGCCCGGCACGCTTCACGATCGAGCAGCAACGCCTCGGCGCAGGCTTTGGCCAGGTCTTCGTTCAATATGCCGGTTACGCCATGCTGCACGACATCGATCGGACCGGTCACCGGCAATGCCGCAACCGGCAGGCCGCAGGCCATCGCTTCCAGCATCACCAGGCCGAAGGTGTCGGTCTTGCTGGGGAAAACAAAAACATCGGCGCCGGCGAGCTGTGCCGCAAGTTCCACACCGAATCGATACCCGGGAAAATGGCAGTCGGGGTGAGCCCGCATCAGGCGATTTCGATCCGGGCCGTCGCCGACCACCACCTTGCTGCCCGGCAAAGAGAGGTTCAGGAACGCCTCGATGTTCTTTTCGACGGAGACGCGGCCTACGCTGATCCAGACCGGCCGCGGCAGGTCGTAACGCACGCGACGGTCCGGGGAGAAGGTTTTCGAATCGACACCGCGGGACCACAGCACCAAGTTTCTGAAACCGCGCTGTTCGAGCAAGCGCCTGATGCTCTCGGTCGCGACCAGGGTGCGGGCGGCCGGCCGGTGAAACCAGCGCAGCAGTGCGATGGTCCAGGCGATGGGAATCGGCACGCGCGCCCTGACGTACTCCGGGAACTGCGTGTGATAGGCCGTCGTGAACGGAAAACGTCGTTTGCGACAATAACGGCGGACTGCAAGTCCGATGGTTCCCTCGGTCGCGATGTGTATGCTGTCCGGGCGGAACGCGTCCAGTTCGTGGGCAATCCTGCCTCCCTGGAAGAAGGTGAGACGAATTTCCGGGTAGGTCGGGCAGGGAAACGTGCGGCGCCCTTCCGGTGTGATCATCAATACATCGTGCCCTTCGGCGATGAGTTGTTCCCGTGTTTGTTTCAGCGTGTTTACGACGCCGTTCACTTGCGGTGACCAGGCGTCGGTAGCGATTGCAATCCGCATGCAACAATGCTGCGGGTCATATGTTAAAGCACGATTGCATGTTGGTGACAGGATCGTGACAAAGTCGGCCAGAATGTCATTTACCGGTCACGATTCAGTCATCGGAATGTCGCAAATCCTGTGCAGAATCCCCGCCGTGAGATGATCAGGGAGACGATCAATGACTGCGGTCATCGAGTATCTCGACGAAATGGAGATCGGAGTCTGCCTTCGATTCAACCGGCTTGGGCAGACAGCCTGGATTCAATCAGGATTCCGATGGGTAAGCAGGCTTGGCGACGGTGGCTTCTGGGTTGTAATGGCCTTGCTTCTTCTGTTTATTCAGGGACCGAGTGTTTTACCCTGGATCGTCCAGATGGCCGCCACCGGCGCCGTTGGCATACTCATCTACAAGACGCTCAAACGCTACCTGGTACGGGAAAGACCCTACGTATCGCATGGCGCAATTCGACTCGGCGCCGCTCCTCTTGATCGTTACAGTTTTCCTTCCGGGCACACGTTGCACGCTGTGAACTTCACCATACTTTTCGGGCAGGTGGAGCCGTTGCTATTGCTGGTCGCGCTGCCGTTTGCTTTGCTGGTGGCGATGTCGCGAGTAATTCTCGGTTTGCATTACCCGACCGATGTGCTGGTCGGCGCCGCAATCGGCGTTACCCTGTCGCAGGTCTCCAGCGCACTGGCATAGCTGATGGAGGCGGGATGTTGAATAATCCTGCTAGTTGTGCAGCTCGTAGCCGGCAGCTTTCATCTGGGCCACAATTTCCCGCTCGGTCTCGCCGGCAGCCAGCAGCCGGGCCTGCTGCGATAGCTGGTAGCGTTCCTGCGTCGCATAGTTGCGAAATGCATCCTCGTTGTAGAGCGATTCGAATACCGGCAGCTCGTCGATAGGCAGTGCAATCTTCGACACGGCAAGCGGCATGGTCCTGATGTCGATCGCGGCTATGCCGTCCAGCGCCGCGCGCTTGTCTCCGCCAACAGCCAGCGCCGCGATACGTACCAGTTTGAGGCCCGGCGCCGCCCGCAACGCGACTTCTGACAATAGGTTGGAGGCAAGGATTGCGCGGGTCAGTCGCTGGGATTCGGATGGATTTCCCGACTCCGCGTTGCAGTAAGCGAGCAATACGGCATCCAGCAGATCGTCATTGTCCATGTACTCGATGATTTCGCCCTTCAGCGACGGATACTGTTTTTCCAACACTGGCAGGGCTGCCGCGCAGCGGCCCGTGACCGCCTCGGCCCATGCCGAGAGTACTGCAAATTCGGATTCACCGGTTTCCTCGAATACGGCCAGCGCCTCCTTGGCGATGGAATCGAAGTTCCTGTCGAGCTGCGCCTGCACCAGTCGCGAGATGTCGACCCCGTTGCTCGATTGCCGGTACTTCTCGGCCGATTCGAGTGCCCTGTCTGCCCAGCCTATGCTCGTGTAACTCGAACTGGCGATGTACAGCATCAATGGCTCCGGCTCGGCTGCAATCGCCTTGTCAATCCAGAACAGCGACTTGTCCGTACGCCCGGTCTGGTATTCGATGAATGAGAGATAGCGGTAGATCATGCCGAGGTCGGAATACAACGACTGCATGCGAAACAGGTGCTGGCGCGCCTCCTCGTAAAGTCCGAGGCCGAAATACGCGTTTGCCAGGCCGGAAAGAGCCAGTGTATTCAGCGGATCGAGTTCGACGACTTTTTCAAAGCCTTCGCGAGCTTTTGCCGGCTGATGGATGTCGAGATAGATCGATGCCAGCCACTGCAGCGCGAGAATATTCCTGGGATCCAGCGCTACGGCCTGCTGGTAATAGTCCATCGCGCGGGTCTTGGCCTCTGCATCGCTTGCCGTCAGTGCGCGCAATTCCTCGACCAGGCCGGCAATCGCGAGTGTATCGGCCGTAGGATCCTCGAGGTTCATTGCCTTGTCGATGGCCGTACCCGCTTCGCGGATGGCCTCTTCCGGCAGGATGTCCCGCGAGTTCCAGTACTGGATCGCGACGGCGTGGGCGTAGCCGGCGAGGTATTTCGGGTTTGCCGGATCGAGTACCGATGCCTGTGCATACAGGTCACGCGCGCGGCGCACGTCGAACAACGTTCGCCGGGCCATCGCCGCCTGTGCGATCAGGTAGAGGTTCTGCGCTTCGGCACTTTTCCCGGTGCCGCGATCGGGCGCCTGGGTAGTACCGAGTATCGTTGTACGCAGCGCTTTGGCCACGTTGGTGGCGATCTCGTCCTGGATATCGAAGATGTCGCCGCCGTCCCGATCGTAGGTTTGAGACCAGAGGTGAAAACCGTCGTCAGCCTTGATCAGCTGGGCGGTGACTCGCAGGCGGTCGCCGGAGCGTCGAACGCTGCCCTCCAGAATATTGGCTACACCGAGTGCCGCGGCGATGTTGCGCAGGTCCTCGTTCTTTCCCTTGTAATAGAAAGCCGAAGTACGGCCGGCAACTTTCAGTCCTTCGACCTTGGCCAGGACATTCAGTATTTCCTCGGACAGGCCGTCTGCGAAGAATTCGTCATCCTGCGAAGCCGTCATCGCGACGAACGGGAGCACGGCAATCGACTGGTCGTGAACTGATTCGGCAGTCTGCGAACTACCGGCATCCGCCGCGGAATCATCGTGCGGCCTCGATACGAACCGATCTGCGGCGACGACGCCAATGAGTACCACGATACCGGCCACGGTGATGTAGTTCAGGCGACGGCCGGTATCCGTGGAAATGCTTTGGTGATCGGCGACATCGCGGGTCTTCTGCAGGCCATCCGGAGTGATCTCGTAAACCCACGAAACGATGATGACAACGGGCAGCCCGATGGCCAGACCTGCGGCTATGATCGTATCGAACCAGCCGGGCAGCGCCAGCGCGTCCTCGAGTCCGCCGGCGACCTGCAGGAGAATCCAGCCGAGCACAACGTAGGCGGCCACTGCCCGGAACACATTTCGGCGTTGCAGTTCCTTCAGGTATCCGGTCATCCGCTAACCTGCATGGGTGTTCGGGCTGGGTCCGGCATTATTCACGGGCTACTCCCTGCATGCAATTGATTGAAATGACAACAATGTCTTGACAGCCGAGGTCTACCAGTGACCGACATTCTGCATGGATGCCCACGGCTCCTGCACCGGCAATGAGCCTTCGCGCTGCAGTAACTCGATGGAAATGTTGTCCGGCGATCGCACGAAAGCCATGCGGCCATCGCGCGGCGGACGGTTGATGGTTACTCCACCGTCCATGAGATTTCTGCATGTCTCGTAGATATTGTCGACGGCATACGCCAGGTGTCCGAAATTTCTCGCCTCGCCGTAATCCTCAGCATCCCAGTTGAAGGTCAGCTCGAGCTGCGCATTGTCATCGCCGGGTGCCGCGAGAAAAACCAGCGTGTATCTGCCGGCCTTGTTTTCCATGCGCCTCAGTTCCCTCAATCCGAGTTTGTTGCAGTAGAAGTCCAGCGATGCATCGAGATCGCTTACGCGTACCATAGTGTGAAGATACTTCATTGTCATTTTCCGCCGGTTGAATCCACGGCCATTATAAGACCACAATGTGCGCCGATCTGCCCCCCGGAAATGCCAGTGCATCGTATCCGCGCAATAACCCTGGATCTGGACGATACCTTGTGGGAGATCGGTCCCGTAATCCGCCGTGCCGAGGCCGAACTCTGGGAGTGGCTTTCGGGACACTATCCGCGCATTCCGCAGCGGGTTTCCCAGGACCAGCTTCTGGAGATTCGCGCCAGCCTTGTCGAGGAGCATCCCGGGAGGGGTCACGACTTTCGTTTCCTGCGCAAACAGGCGCTCGCCCGCGTGGCTCTGATGGCGGGCTATTCGACAGACCTCGTCGAGCCTGCTTTCGAGGTCTTCGACGCCGCGCGCAACCGCGTCGAATTCTTTCCGGATGTACTGCCGGTACTCGAAGTGCTGGCAGCGCACTATCTCCTGATCGCGCTGACCAATGGCAACGCAAGTCTGCAGCGCATCGGCGTTCGCCACTTCTTTCACGACGTCGTCACCGCGGTCGACGCGGGCGCCGCAAAGCCTGCGAGACCGATCTTCGAGGAGGCCGTCCGGCGCGCCGGCGTGAATCGTGAGCAGATCCTGCACGTGGGCGACCATCCCGAAAATGACGTCGAGGGCGCACGCAGCGCGGGTTTCCGCTCGGCCTGGATGAACCGCAACGGCAACCTCTGGCCACAGGAACTCAACCGGCCGGACGCAATCGTTACCAACATGTCCGAGCTGCACGATCTGTTGCTGGCCGCGCGGGTCGCTGACCGATGAGTCCCGCCGGCAAGCCGCTGATCCTCTACGTTCCGGGCCTGCTGCCGAAGCCGGAGCCCGCCATTCATCGTCGCGAACTGTTTCGCTGCCTGCAGGAGGGTATTCGGCGTATCGACGGACGCTGCGCAGAGGCACTCGGGGATGGCGCGTCGTGTTTCGACATCGTCGGCTGGAACTACGACTTCTATGGCGAGCACCGTGACATTACGCTGGACCAGGCTGCCATCGATCGCCTGCTCGAGCAGCGCGAGGCAAGCCCTGTGGATCGCGCCGAAGCCAGCTCGTTTCGCCGCCGGGCAATTCGCTCGATCTATCGGGCGGCCGACCACCTGCCGTTCCTCATTCCTTACTTTGCCGACGACAAGCTGGAAATCCATCTCCGCGACCTGCGACGCTACGTCAGTAACGAATTCGAGATCGCGGATGTAATCCGGCGCATGTTGAAGATTCCGCTGCGGGCTGCAGCGCAGGCCGGTCGTCCCATCCTGCTGGTCGGCCACAGCCTCGGATCGGTGGTGGCTTACGACACCTTGTGGCAGCTCGGGAAGGACGCGGACTGCGGCCTGAAAATCGACCTGTTTCTATCCCTGGGCAGCCCGCTGGGCCAACGCTACATACAGCAGCGTCTTCTTGGCCAGCGGAGCCCGGGCAGCGACCGGTATCCCGGCAACATCCGCCGCTGGATCAACATCGCCGCCGTCGGCGAACTGACGGCAATCGACATGCAGCTTGCCGACGATTTCGCACCGATGCTGCAGTACCGGTTGCTCGAATCGATCGAGGACCATACGGTGTACAACTGGTATCGGTCGGATGGCGTGCTGAACGTGCATGCGGAATACGGTTACCTCGTGAACGAGGCAACCGCATCCGCGATTTGCGATTGGTGGCGCCGCAATTGCGCGTCATGAATGCAGTCGTGTCAGGCGGGCTCGTGGTTCGGTTTGATTACGATGTCGATGCGGCGATTCTTCGCCCGCCCCGACGCGGTCTCGTTGTTCGCAACCGGCACCGTCTCGCCGTATCCGGTCGCGATCAGCCGGTAACTCGGGATACGCATCGCATTGATCATGTACTGCAGCACCGCCTCGGCGCGTTTTTGCGACAGCACCTGGTTGCTCTCGTCGCCGCCGTATGAATCCGTATGGCCTTCGATCTGGATCTCGCTCCGGGGAAACACGTCGATCGCTTGCTCGACCTTTGACAGCAACGGGATGCTGTTCCGGTTGAATTCTGATTTGCCGCTGTCGAAGTTCAGGCCGACGAGGCGAATGATGATGGTTTCACCCTCGCGGAACACCCGTGCCTCGTCTGGTGTAAACATCTTCTCCACCTGTTCAAACTGCGATTTGACCAGCGCCTCGGCCTCCAGTCGCTGGATCAGTGCGGCCCTTTCGGCAGTTGCTCCGCCCAAGCGCTCATCCAGTGCCCGCAACTCCTCGTCCATATCCGCCAGGCGCAGGTTGGTCGCTTCGATCTCCTGCTCCATCGCCTGCCTTTCATTGCGTATCTTCTCGATGTAGTTGACGACATCCGTGCGGGTCTGCGCATATCCCTCGGACATTGCAGGCGTGATATCGGCCGCGGCGGCAATTTCCGCGAGCGGCGTCTCCCAGTCGAGGATCAGTTGCTCCGTCGTGATGTTCTTGTCGCGCACGTCGCGGACGACTTCCGAAAGATAGATAGCGTGTTTGGCCTCGTAGTTGGCCTGGCGGGCAAGGTCGCGCGGCAGGTCTGTGTCATAGCGATTCTCATTCAGTTCTCGTTCGGCATCGGCAAGCAGCTGCTTGGCTTTGCCAAGGGTGATCGGCGCATACCGCTCGACCTTGGCGCGTTCGGCGTCGGCAAGCAGTTGCCGCGTTCCAGTAAGGTATTGCGCCTTGATCGCTACGAGTTCCGCATCCCGATAAAGGCTGGTGGCTTCGATGTCCAGGCGCTTCGCTCGCTTCAGGTCTCCGCGCTCGAGCGACCGGATGGCGTCGCCGAATTCCTGTTGTGCCTTGTCCCAGAGATCTTTCGAGAGTTCCGGTGCTTTGGCGTTCGCCGCATCCTGGCGGCTCTTCATGCCTTGCGCGAGCACGGTCTTCGCCAGCTCCGCTGCAGTCTTTGCAGCCTTGAAGTTCTGTTCGGAATCGGCCGCCTTGTCGCGCACGTATTCGATGTTGCGACCGCGCTCGAGCCCGTCCTCCGCCGCCTTGTAGTTACGCATTCCGTCAGCCCAGCTGCCCGGCGCAAGCAATGAGGCGTTTGCGGCTTCGGCTGCGGCGCGCGCTGCGTCGACGTCTTTGAAAAAGGTTTTGCGCAGTTCGCTCTGCGCGTGGATCGAGCCGCTCGTGAGGACAAAGATGGCGAGCACGAGGCAACTGACAAAACTGGATTTACGAGCCATTTTGTAGTTCCAAAAATTTTAAAAACAATACGTTACAGTCGGGAGACACGACCCGGCGAATATTACATATCGCCCCCGCCGAATCCGTGGCATGTGTCTCTGATTCTGCAACACCAAGCGTAAGCCCCGGATTTTACGCCTGAATCGGCGCAGCTGCGAGGGCCCCGGGCCGCTAATACGTCGGCGAACAGCCGTTTTTTTGTGACCAATTTCAAGAATTCGGCATCCGACGCCCGGGCGGCGGAGATTTGTGCTTTGGCTCACAGACCCGATTTGGGGCAGCGCGTAAATTCACCCCATGTCCGCAAAGTACTACACGCAATTCCGACTGACCGACGCATATTACCGCGGCGGAAATGAGTTTAGCGGCGTCGTCGAACTCAACAAGCCGATGGACAAGGAGTCGGATGTGGCGGACATAGAGGCCGTACTGGCCAGGAATTTCGACTTGCAACGGAGCTCGGTAAAGCTCGTAAGCTGGTCACGATTGCACTGAATATTGTTCCTCTGGCGATAGCTTTAGTTCTTGATTTTTCCCCCTGATTATCCCGGTCCCATGACCGGGATTTTTTTGCTTGCCACAGCTATCCAACTGGCATTCCCTTATTCTCGTTGCACGCGCTAAAGATCAATTCGCACCGGCCGATTGCGGTGTTGCCCGCTGCCCGGG
>DATICC010000180.1:0-3530 GCA_035457045.1 Woeseiaceae bacterium
AACGGCAAGTTCGAACTTGCGGTGGCGGGCAGCGGGCCGTTTACCTGCATCGTGGAACGAAATCACCCGCGAGCCCTGGCTCCCCAATGCATGGACCGGGCGGGCATCGACAGCGTATTGCCGGCAATCATCGACAGGAGCCTCATGACACTTGCCGGATCCGACCTCGCGGCGGTTGCCGAGCACGAACGGCGAATGACCGAAAACGGCAGCTACAAGGCGCCGTCGCGGGCAGGCATCTCCTACATGATGTCCGACTACAACTATATATACGTGCCATCGGCCAGCCGGATACTGAAGGTGCCGCCACATGTCATGTACTACGCACCCAACCTGGGCAATGAGGACATCGGCGGATCATTGAAGGGCGCTACGGAGAATATCGGCACGCCCTTTCTCCTTGGCGAAGGCATACACGGCATGATGATCGTCTACACGGAGCACGAAGCCGACACGGGCGAGGTAGCGGAGGCATGCCGTGGCCAGCTCGGCGAGTCACCTCCTGCTTTCAATCCCTTTCCAACGGGATAGCGCGGGTCACGTATCCGACCGTCACGATTCGCACTCTGCGAGTCCTGTCCAGAGCATGTTTTCCGGCTGACGGCACCAACTCTTTTCAGGCGGTCGCAATACTTGCGGAACTTTCTCTCGCAGCAGAATGCGCACGCTAGAATTGCCTCGTGTGCAGGATGTACGTGCATCCCGATATAGCGAACGAAGCAGTCCCTTGACCGTGAGGCAATCATCATGTCCCCCGAACTGAGGAACGTTGCCGACCTGGCACTCTTTGCGCGCGTTGTCGAAATCGGCAGCATTACCCGCTGTGCTGCAAACCTCGGCTTCGAGCGATCGACGGTCAGCCGGCGCATCAGCGCTCTCGAGGCGCAGCTAGGCGTACGGTTGCTCGAAAGATCGACGACCAACGTCTCGGTAACAAAGGCAGGGCGGCGCTGCTACGAGCAATGCGCCGGCATACTGCGTGCCGCGCAGGACGCTCAGTCCGCGGCGCTGAACAGCGGCACCGGCACACCGGTACCGCCACTTCGGGTAGGCGCTTCGATCAGCGTTGTCGAGTCCATACTGAATACCGCGCTCGACGACTTCAGGACCCACAACCGGTCAGCGGAGATCGAACTCAGGCTGATCGACGACTGGACCGAGGAGAATATCGAGTCGGTCGACGTCGGACTGGCGCTCGGGCCGGTGCGCACCCGGAATGCCTGGACCAAGCGGGTGGCCCGGGTGCGGCAGGTACTCTGTGCCAGCCCGCAGTACATTGCGCTGTCAGGCGAACTCTCGGACGTCGATGAACTGGCGACCTGGCCCGGCATCGTCGACGAGGCCACCATGCCCGCAGCGACGTGGACTTTCACCCACGGTGATAGTCACTTCCGCTGCCGTGTGTGTGTACGGCATGCTCTCCCGACCTTGCTCGAAGTCCGCCAGGCTGTCATTGCCGGTCTTGGAATTGCCTGCCTGCCATTGTTCATGTGCGAGGAGCAGCTGCGCGCGGGCCAGTTGACGGCGCTGTTGCCCGATCTCGAGCCACTGCCGCGAGACCTGCTGCTGCTGTCGCCCAAATCAGCGATGCCGAAACGCGGCCCGACCGCATTACGCCTGAGCCTCGAGTCGGCGCTGGAGGGCAAAGCGCTCTAGAAAAGAGGTGCCGGGTTCATTTTCCTGACCAAGTGCATCGGAAGGGCCCGATGACTGGCAGGAAAATCAACCCGGCCTTTTTTTAGTTGTCGCAGACTACTTGGGGAACTCCTTGCATTGCCCCCTCGGTTGGTACGGTTGCGACGCACTCGAATACTCGGCGGAAGGCGAAAACGGTTTCTTCCCCAAGCAATACGAACGAGTCTTTCGCTACTCGCACTGTATGTGGCAGCCCATCCTCGGGGATACCGTCGATCACCAGTTCCCGCAGTGCGAGCTGGTAATCTGCGGGCATCGCACCGTTTCGTGCCTGGTACTCGAGGATCGCCGCCTCGAGATCGGCCGTGCTGGCAGCAAGCGCTGCGGCGGCAGGCCGCAATGCGCTGTACAAAGCCTGTTGCGCTTCCGTCAAAGCGCCTGTGGCCTGTGCATGGGCGGTAACCGGATGCACTGTAGCCTGGAACAAAGTCAAAATTGCGACTGAAAAAACGCCTGTCCTGGTCATAATCGTCCCCTTGTCAGTCAAACAACCGCCGCAGTCTGCGGACGGCCTCTGCGATACCGTCCTCGTCATAGTGCGCAAAGCTCAGTCGCAGGAAGTTGGTAAGTCTGCCACTGTCAGAAAACGTCGCACCGGCCTGAAAGCCGGTCTTGAGCTTTGCCGCCTGCTCCCGCAGTGGTGTGGTATTCGTGCCCTCGGCAAATTCCAGCCAGAAGAAGTACCCGCCTCCGGGTTTCCTCCACTTCGCCAGCGAAGCGAATTCCTTTCCCAAAGTCCGGTCCATAGCCTCCACTCGGCGACCATAGACCTTGCGCAGCTGCGCGACGTGTTTGTCCAATAGCCCGAGGTCGATGGCATGGCGCACGATGTGTGACGAGATGTGATTGATGCTTCCGCCGCTGACGACGAAACCGTTCGCCAGCAACTGACTGCGCAATTCCGGGGAGGTCTGAATCCAGCCCAAACGCATCGCCGGTGCGAGAATCTTTGAAAACGAGCCCAGCGATAAGACGACCCCGCTGTCTGCCATCGTACCGAAAGCCGGTGGCGGTGCTTCGCCGTAGTACAGGAGCTGGTACACCTCGTCAGCCACGATGAGAAAATCATGCGCTTTTGCGAGCTCGACGATCTTCCTCCGGCGGGTCAGTGAAAGGCATTGCCCGGCCGGATTCTGGAAACTGGGGATCGTGTACAGGAGTGCCGGTTCGTGTCGCACCAGCGCCTGCTCCAGGTCCGCAATCACGATGCCGTTCTCGTCCATCGGAATACTCACGATCTTGAGGCCGTGATCGCGAAATATCTGGAACGCAAGGTAATAGCTTGGTTCCTCGACGAACACCGTGTCGCCCGGCCTTGCGAAGGTCAGTGAAACCAGGTCCAGGGCCTGGGAATTGCCGCCCGACACGAATAGCGTATCCGGATCCACCGCAGCGTCGTACTGGTCTGTAAGGAAGCCAGCGAGCGACACCAGGAACCGCGGGTCCCCTTGCAACACACCGTAGTTCAGTTCGAATGGGTGTGCCTCGGCATGGAATGCGGCGCTGGCTCTTCCGACGAGATCCACCGGCAGCAAATCAGCTGACGGCTGGCCTACACCGAGGTTGATGGTGCCCGGAGGCGGTGCGCCGTCGAAGGTCACCATGCCGCTATTTCTCATCAACCTGTACTCTCTTGATCCGTGCGCCGGCACCGCTTTTGATCGCCACCCGGGAGCGCGGCACGCCAAAGTGAGCCGCAATCAACGACAGCATTTCCCTGTTGGCTTTGCCATTGACGGGCGGCGACTTTACCCGCGCGATCCAGGTGCCATCGGATTCCTCCAGCTGGCTCACGCGTGAATTCGGTTTGACTGTGACCTGGATGGTCTTCACGG
>DATICC010000181.1:0-2119 GCA_035457045.1 Woeseiaceae bacterium
GACCGCCGAAGCCGATCGCGGCCGCAACCCCTGCAATGTTTCCGGTGCCGACGCGCCCTGACAACGAAACGGACAGCGCCTGGAAAGCGGAGATTCCCTTGCTGGAGCTCTTGCCGGAGAACAGCAGCCGAAGCATTTCCCTGAAGTGCCGAACCTGCGCGAAGCGCGTCATGATCGAGAAAAATAATCCGGCGCCGAGGCACAAATAGATAAGAGCCGAGCTCCAGATGATCGAGTTCAGGCCGTTTACTAAAGCTTGCATGCTGGATCCTTCGGCGATTCCCTGTTGCTACGTGATCTACTGCGGGACGCCGCAGTGTACATGAAAAAGGAAGAGTCCCGGCTCACGCGGGGTACGCTCCCATTTGCTGGATGACGCGAGATGCCAGCACGGCACCGCGATGCAGGCAGGATGCCACATCGTCACCGCGCATATGGCTTGCGAGAAATGCTGCTGCAAAAGCATCGCCGGCCCCGGTGGTGTCGACCACATGCTGAACCGGAATTGCTTCCTGTGTAAACGTCCGGTCACCGGCAAACGCCGTGCTGCCGTCGGCCCCGAGGGTCACGACGAAAAGCTTCTGCCGGCGCTGTGCAAGTGCTGCCAGTGCCGAAACCGGCTTTTGCTCGCTGGGGGACAAACCGAAAAAGGCGATATCGATGCGGTCGAGGTAAGACTCGAGATGCTCGAAATCCGGGTGCTGGGAAAAATCGGCGAAGTCGACCGCAACTTTCCGTGCGACGGGCATCGACATCAGCGAGTCGAACATATCGTGGATCTGGCTGAAGACCGGAGCGACGAGAAGGTCCGCGGACTGAACGATCCTCGCGGCATACTCATCGATACGATAGTAAGCGAGCACGCCTTCATCGTAACGGAGAAAGCTCTTCTCGCCGCCCGGTTCGATGCCTATGTACTGAACCGGGGTCTGGCCGTGCAACTCGGCTATATGGCAGTGTATCCGCGTGTTCCTGAAACCCCGCCGTACGAGGCCCGCGGGGAGCGGCTCGTCGCCAATCGCGGAAATCACGTGAATCTCGTCGTCCTCGCCAAATTCACGGGCCGCGTGTCGCGCGAAGTTGGCGGTGATCCCGCCCGCGAGCTGGCGGCCGGAAGGCAGGTAATGATCGACACCGCAATCTCCGACACAGACGATTTTCATGACGCACGCAACTTTCGAACTGCTGACATCAGCGCGGCCGTCGCACGAGCATCGACCTTGCCGTTCCGCATCAGTGCGGTGCCGACGATCGCGCCGTCGCAGGCATCGAGCAACTTTCGTGCGTTTGCGGCGGTCAGTCCGCTGCCGATGAGTACCGGTATGTGATTGCCGCTGGCGGCAATGCCGGCGGCCGCCTCCTGCAGATGATCCAGCCGTGGTGCATCGCCGGTAGCCGAGCCGGTGACGACGACCGCATCGGCCCCGCGCAGGGACGCGAGTCTGGCGGACTCGGCCAGGGACCGGGGCTCCAGCATGCTGGCGTATTTGACCTGGATGTCGGCCAGGATCAGGACACCCGCTGCGATCCGGTTCCGCTGCCTGACGAGGCCTTCGGGATCGATGTGAAACTCGCCGTAGCCCGGCCGCGACATGCGGTCCACAAAATAGTCGCTGCGAATGAAGCTTGCCCCGGATGCTGCAGCAACCTGCAATGACGCGCGCGGGTCGTTCAGCAGTATCTCGCAGCCGGCAACGACGTTTCGGCGTGCCGAAACAACACTGCGCGTGATTTCCGTCATGGCCGCAATCACCTCGGGGCTGGCCATTACCTGGTGTGGCCGATCGTATTCATTTTCCACCAGTACGCCATCGACCGCCTCGCCCGCAAGCACGTCGAGATCGGCGAGCGCGTGCGCAACCAGTGCCGGCATGCCCGGATGCCCGTCGAAACCGGGCAGCGGCGGCAGGTGCACGACGCCGATGATTGCCTTCGGCGATGGAAAAATATCGACGAACCGGGTCATGCGCCGGGGCGGCCGCGCAAGGCCAGGTACACCGGGACGCCGGCCAGCGTCAGCACGATGCCGATGAGGCTGTCCAGCGGGTTGTAATAGAGCGCGGCGATGAGGAACAGGGCCATGACGGCGATGAAAATACAGGGCACCACCGGGTAGCCG
>DATICC010000182.1:0-11327 GCA_035457045.1 Woeseiaceae bacterium
ACGACGCGGTTGATCATACGGCGTATGACTTCGTAGATAAGCCGCCGATCTTCGAGGTCCGGGTAACGCGAGTGCACCGCGTCGAATTCCCTCGCAAACATCGCCTGCTCACGAAGCTGCTCCAGGGTCAGCAGGTTTGCACGATACCCGTCATCGACATCGTGATTATTGTAGGCGATGGCGTCGGCGAGGTCGGCAATCTGCGCCTCGAGGCCGGGCTGGCGTCGCTCGAGGAAGCGCCGTCCGAGTTCACCGAGCTCGCGGGCATTCTTTGCCGAACAGTGTTTGAGTATGCCCTCGCGGGTCTCGAAGGTCAGGTTGAGGCCGGGGAAGTCTGCGTATTTCGCTTCGAGTTCGTCGACCACGCGCAAGGACTGCAGGTTGTGCTCGAAGCCGCCGAAATCGCGCATGCACGCGTTCAGCGCATCTTGCCCGGCATGGCCGAAAGGCGTGTGACCCAGGTCGTGCGCAAGACAGATTGCTTCGGTAAGCGATTCGTTCAGATCGAGTGCGCGCGCTACGGTTCGTCCTATCTGCGCGACCTCCAGCGAGTGCGTCAGCCGTGTCCTGTACATGTCTCCTTCGTGGTTCACGAACACTTGTGTTTTGTAGACCAGGCGGCGGAAGGCCGTGGAATGCACTATGCGGTCGCGGTCCCTCTGGAATTCGCTGCGGTAGCGCGTGGCAGGCTCCGGGTAACGCCGGCCGAGGCTCGCGGATTCACTGGCGGCGTAAGGCGCGAGACCGCTGCTGTCGTGTGCTGTCATGGCTCAGCTATCGGCCGTTTCCAGGACTGAATCCAGCCGGCCGGGCTCATCCGGAACACCGACATAGGCATCGCCTATGGCACGCAGCATGACGAAACGAAGCTTCTTCTGCTGCACCTTCTTGTCGAGTTCCATGGCGGCCCGCAATGCCCCTGCCCCCACCGCGGGAGGTGCTACGGGAAGGCCCGCCGCGGCAATGAGTGCACGCAGCCGGTCGCGTTCCGTTGCCGCGAGGCCGCCGAGGTCCGCCGCCATCATCATGCCGGCGGCTACCGCCTCACCGTGCAACCATTTGCCATAGCCGGAACAGTTTTCGATGGCATGCCCGAAGGTGTGCCCGAAGTTCAGCAGCGCTCTCTGTCCCTGCTCTCTTTCGTCAGCGGCAACGACAGCCGCCTTGATCTCGCAGGAGCGCAGGATCGCCTGTGCCAGCAATTCCCTGTCGCGAAGCATCAGCCGGCCGATGTTTTTCTCCAGCCAGGCGAAGTATTCGCGATCGAGTATTGCCGCGTGCTTGATGACCTCCGCCATGCCGGCCCTAAATTCGCGCTCCGGCAAGGTCAGCAGCGTATCGGTATCGATCAGGACGAGCTTCGGCTGGTGGAATGCGCCGATAAGATTCTTCCCGCCCGCATGATTCACGCCGGTCTTGCCGCCCACCGAGGAATCGACCTGGGCCAGCAGCGTCGTGGGCACCTGTATGAATGCTACATCACGCATGTAACAGGCAGCGGCAAAGCCGGTAATATCCCCGACGACTCCACCGCCCAGCGCTATGAGCGTTACGTCGCGATTTGCGCCTGAGCTGACCAGTTCGTCGATGACGCTGCCGACGCTCGCCAGCGTTTTGTACGCCTCGCCGTCACGCAGGGTCACCGTGCGCACATTCTTTCTCGCCAGCATCGTAGCCAGCGTCTCGAGGTAGATCGGCGCCACAGTTTCGTTGCTGACAACGAGGCAATCCGGCCCGGAAACAAAAGCAGCCAGGTCGAATTCCTTGCCGAGGAGCCCGGCTCCGATAACGACAGGGTAGCTGCGATTTCCCAGCTCGACTTTCAATGTAAGGGGATTTGCCAATGCCGTTTCCGCCCCGCAGTAGCGGCAGAGGTTACCTGAATCGGTCGTTGGAAGTCTTGCCGGGTCCGGCAAACAACACGAGCTACAGCGCGTCGAATATTTCCTTTGCAACGGCCTGCACGCGCCGGCCGTCGGTTGCAACCACCAGGTCGGCGATCTCGCGGTACAAGGGATCACGCACTTCCGCCAGGCGCTCGAGTACCGTGCGCGGATCCCCGCCTGCCAGCAATGGACGCTCGCGTCCCCTCTCGGTGCGTTTCAGTTGCTGGTCGACGCTGGTTTGCAGGTATACGACGAACCCCCTCGCGCCAAGGCGGCTGCGGCTGTCCGCATCGAGGATCGCGCCGCCGCCGGTCGCCAGAACGACGCCGGTGCGATCTGTAAGCTGATCGATGACGGCAGCCTCGCGAGCCCGGAACCCGGCCTCTCCTTCCTTCTCGAATATGAAGGCGATATCGACGCCAGTGCGGGCCTCGATCTCGTCGTCGCTGTCGACGAAGTCGAAGTGCAATAGTTTGGCCAGCTGGCGTCCAACGGCGGATTTCCCGGCTCCCATCGGTCCAACCAGGAACAGATTCTTCGGTTTCATGCTTTCCGTCAGACTAAGGAAGAAAGCCAACCCCTCGGTTGGCTTTCCGGTGTCCATGGCTTATGCCCGAACTAGTAAATGCTCGACCCTTCCGTGAGGATCCGGGGCGTTACGAATATCAGCAGTTCTGCCTTGTTCGAGACTCTGCTCGTCGAGCGGAACAGCACGCCCAATCCCGGGATATCTCCGAGGTATGGAACCTTGTTCACGGTCTCGCGTCGTTCGGTCTCGTAGATGCCGCCGAGTACGACAGTCTGTCCGTCTCTTACCAGTACCTGCGTCTCCACGGATCGTGTATCGATACTCGGTACGAATCCGCCGGTCGCGCTCGGGGTCAACTCACCAACGTTGTCCTTGCTGACCAGCAAGTCCATGATGATGTTGTTGTCCGGCGTGATCTGCGGCGTCACCGTCAGGCTGAGGACCGCCTTCTTGAACTGCGTGGTCGTGGCACCGGACGATGCAGACTCCTGGTAGGGAATTTCAACACCCTGCTCGATCCGGGCCTCCTTCTGGTTCGCCGTAATGACGCGCGGCGTCGAAACGATCTCGCCACGACCTTCCGCCTGGAGAGCCGTCAGTTCGAGGTCGACCAGGTATTCCGTTTCCAGTACGGCCAGTGAGAATCGCCCTGCGGGGTTGCCGATCGGTACGTTGACGTTGTATCGATCGGTGAGCTGCGGCAGCTCGATCGGGAATATCGTGCCATTCGTGCCCAGGTTGTCGACGATCGAGTTGATCATCGTGTCGGTGCCGCCTCCGGTGCCGGAAATGACGGTCGCGCCGTCAGAGCTGTTTTCGTTGTATGCAGTCGCACCGAAGCGGACGCCGAGCTCACGGCTGAAGTCGTCGTTGACGACCACGATGCGGGACTCGATCAGCACCTGGCGGATCGGGATATCCAGCGTGGCCACCAGCCTGCGGATGTTCTGCAGCCGTTCGGCCGTGTCATGAACCAGCAGCGTATTGGTACGGTCATCGATGGCGACGCTGCCACGCTCAGACAGCAGCGAATTCTTGTCGGCATCGCCGCCCATCAGGGCAGCAAGATCGGAAGCTTTCGCATAGTTGACCTGCAGGAACTCGGAGTACAGCGGTTCCAGCTCGGTGATAGCCTGCTTGGCCTCGAGATCGGCTGTTTCGCGTGCCGCGATTTCCTCTGCCGGTGCAACGATAATGACGTTGCCGTTCTGGCGCATGTCGAGACCCTTGGTGGTCATGACGATGTCAAGTGCCTGGTCCCACGGAACATTGCGCAATCGCAGCGTCACATTGCCCTGCACCGTGTCTGATACCACGATGTTGCTGCCCGAGGTCTCCGCCAGCAATTGCAGGACCGCTCGTGTTTCGATGTCCTGGAAATTGAGCGTCAGCCTCTGGCCCGAGTATTCCTTGGACTCCGAGAAAAGATTCGAAGTCGCTGCTGCATCGGCCGCGACCGGGTTGATCTCGATGGCAAACTCGTTGTCCGACTGGTAGGCGAGTTGCTCGTACTTACCCTCGGCAGAAATGATGATGCGCGTGTCGAGATTGGTCTTCAGCGTATCGACCGTCGTGACCGGTGTCGCGAAATCCGTTACATCCAGGCGGCGCATCAGTTCCGACGGCAGATTGGTGTCCTTGAATATGGCCACCACACGGCCGCCTTCCTCGCGAATGTCCACTGTGGTCGACGGTTCGCTGAGGTTGACCATCACGCGGCCGCCGCCACCCTCGGTGCGGCGAAAATCGACGCTGTTGATCGAACGTCCACCGCCCGACGCATACGATGCACCCGCGGCTGGCGCAGAGCCGGCGAATTGCGTCGATACGTCGGTGTCGCCGGCGTCGGCGCCGAGCGTGACAAATATGGTGTTGCCGCTGCGACGCGTGTCGTAGGCGACCATCGAGTCCAGGTTGAGCACGACGCGGGTGCGTCCGTTCGCTTCCGCCGCGAGGACGGTATCCAGCGGCCCGAGATTCACGTCGCGGCGCCTCGAGGACAGCCCGAGTGTCGTATCAGGCAGGTCCAGGGCAATCCGCGCCGGGTTGTCGATGGTAAAGGCCAGTGGCTCCGGAGCGGTGCCGCTGAGGATGAGCTTCAGCTCGACCCTTTGTCCCGGCAGGCTCTGAACCTGAATGTCCTGCAACCGGTTGCCCTCCTGCGCATTTGCGGCAAAACCGCAAACCATGAGGATTAAGCCCTGTGCGATTGCCGCCAGTTGCGTCACCGAACGTCGGTATTTTGTGCCGATCATCGGCTTGATATTGAGCGCCATTCGAATTACTCCCAGTTCCATTCAGGCATCAGTCTGCAAGACCGACAGCGGCTTCACGTTCTATGTACCCGCCGATCCCGTCCGATATAATTTCGATCAGTTCGATTTCCGATTCATTGACTGCAACAATCCGGCCGTCGTTTTGCCCCATGTAGTTGCCGGGCACGACGCGATGCACGAGACCGTCAGCGGTCTGCACCAGTCCATAGTTGGTTCCACCGAGTTCGAGAGTTCCGACCATCCTCAGCGTATCCAGCGAAAACTGCTCGAGGAATTCGCGGCTGCGCTCCGGGTCCGGGCGGGTCGATCCCGCCGCGGCGCCTGCGGCCGCCTGCGGTGCATCGGGCACGAACGGAGACCGAAAGCCTTCTGCGTCGGCTTTGTAGACGAACACTTCATAAGGCGTGATTTCCGGCAGCGGTTCTATGCGTCCGCCTGGCCGGGCCTTGACTTCGTCTATGTACGATTCGAGATCATCGTTGCCGCCGGAGCAGGCGGACAGGCTGGCGACCAGCAATACCATCGGCAACCATCGTTTGGTGAAGAGAGCATCCATGGTTATTCCGACTCCTCTTCAATATAGCGATAGGTCTTCGCTGTCGTCTCCAGTGTCAGGCGATCGAACCTTGTCGCGTCCTCCGGCGTAATGATGATGTTGTGCAGTGTGACGATACGCGGCAGTGCAGCAACCGCGCTCACGAAGTTCGCGATCTCGTGATAGCCGCCCGACAATATGATCTTGATAGGCTTCTCGGCGTAGAAGTCCTTGGGAATCTCCGCCTGCGGCTGAAACAGCTTCTCCTGTAGTCCCGCGGCGAGGCCTGCCTGGGAGATATCCACGATCAGGCTCGGAATCTCGGTCTCGCCCGGCAGCTGACGCAACATGGTGCCGAATGACTGCTCCATTTGCGCAAGCTGTGCTTTGTAAGCATCGTAATTGGCCGCCTTCCGCTGCTTGTTTTCGAAAGTCGTGCGCAGGTCCAGTTCGGTCTGCTGCTCACGTTTCAGCTGCGGTAGTTTGTCTTCGATGATGAAAAACCACACTCCGACGCCAAGGACGACGGCGAATACCAGGCCAATGACTGCGGCGCGGAAGGCAAATGGCCAGCGGCCGACATCGTTGACATCGAGCGCTCTGAGTTCGTCAAGTATGTTCATGGCGAAGCCCCCGCATCTCCGTCCTCGGCTTCGTCATCCAGCCGGATCTGCTTCAGAGCAAGCGTAAACTCCGCCTGCCGCGCCGGGCCGGTGTCCGTGGTCTCCACTTTCTGTACGTCAGGATCGGTGAACCACTCGGACCCGTCGATGTTGCGCATCAGTGCCGACACACGCGTGCTCGACTGTGCGACGCCTTTGAGTTCGACCTGCGAACCGGTCTGCTTCAGGCCGGTGAGATACACACCCTCGGGAAGCTGCCTCGACATTTCGTCGAAGAGGTGCACGACTTCCGGCCGGCTGCGCTGCAATTGCTCGATGATCTCCATGCGGGCGAGCAGGCGTTCCTTCTGGCGTTCCAGGCCGTCAATTTCCGCGATGCTCTTGTCGAGCACCGCGATTTCGTCTGTCAGGCGCGTGTTGCGGCTGCGCTGTGTATCGATCATCTGCGAGAACGCAAATATCACCAGGCCCACCACCACAACGCCCGCGACCAGCGCGCCGCCCATGGCAACGAGAAACTCGCGCTGGCGCCGCTTGCGATCTTCTTCGCGCCAGGGGAGGAGGTTTATACGTGGCATATCAGTCGAAGCTCCTCAGTGCCAGGCCACAGGCTGTCAGCAGTGCGGTCGAGTCCTTGTGCACGCCTTGCGATTTGGCCTTGGAAGAAATTTTCATCTGCCCGAGCGGATCGCCGATCTCCGTAGGTATGCCGACCCGGCTCGAGATGACATCGGCTATGCCCGGTATGTTGGCGCAACCGCCGCAAACGAGAATCATGTCCGGCTGTTCGCGGCCGCCGCCGGACGCCAGGTAAAACTGCAATGAACGGCTGACCTGTTGCGTCATGTCGTCGACGAAGGGCTCGAGAACTTCCGGCTGGTAGTTGCTCGGCAACCCGCCCTGCTTTTTCGCCCGCCCGGCGTCCTCCATCGACAGCCCGTAGGTGCGCATGATTTCTTCGGTGAGCTGTTGCCCGCCGAAAGCGAAGTCTCGCGTATAAACAACCTTGAGGTCCTGCAGTACGCTGAAGGTCGTGCTGCTCGCACCGATGTCCACGATTGCGACCGACTGGCCCATGCCGCCGTTCGGGATCTGGTGGCTCAAAAGCTGGCAGGCGTTCTCCAGGGCGAAGGCCTCGACGTCCACAACCTGTGCACGCAGGCCGGCAGCCTGCACTGCGGCCTGCCGCTGTTGCACGTTCTCGGTGCGAGTTGCGACCAGCAGAACATCCATCAATTCGGGATCGTTGGCATTCTTGCCGACGACTTCAAAATCGAAACTGACTTCTTCCATGGGAAACGGGATGTACTGGTCGGCCTGAATTTCCACCTGGCCCTCGAGGTCCCGCTCGGAAAGGCTGGCGGGCATCTGTATGACCTTGGTAATCGCCGCGTCGCCGCTGATGGCGATTGCCACGTCGGTTGCTTTCGCGCCGGATCGTTTCACGGCTCGCCGGATGGCTTCACCGACCGCCTTGGCGTCGACTATAGCCTTCTCGTTCACCGAACTCGGCGGGGTCGGCTCGGCAGCATACGACTCGACGCGGTAGCGTTTGCCGCTCTGGGAAAGCTCTATCAGCTTTACCGACGAAGTCGTTATGTCGAGCCCCAGTAAAGGCTGAGTTTTGTTTCGGAAAAGCACGTGTTTTTCCTTCTAAGTCGGTAAGTTGCGGACCAATTGTGAACCTGGTCTGAGCAAATCGATTTAACTATATATCAATAAAATGTTAAATAAAACGTGACTTTGTTCACGAACCAGTGATCCGTATGTTACTGATACCAAAGGGCGCATTCCGTGAACTGGTTGGCGGCTCGGATGACATATTCACGGCCTCCCCGTCAGCCCCGGCGGCAGCCATCCCGGTCGTCCAGGGCTGGAGGCGGCGTGGCTGCTGGGCCGCCGCTATTGACGCCGGCAGCCGTAAACGCATAGTTTTCATCGCACTTGTTACGCACGTTACGCTTGGGCCCGTGGCTGTGCACCTTCCCGATCTGGCGGTTTTGGCCTGATTACAGACCGCGACCATGCAGAAAGCTATGACTCAAGGCACATCCGGAACCCGACGATTGAAGGCACCCGGCCGCCGCTGGCTCGTCCTGCTGGCCGGGCTGGCCTCCGTCGCCGCCATGGGTATTGTCTCGGCAGTCATCGGCGCTTATTACTACGTTGCCCCCGGGCTGCCCGCCGCCGAAACCATTCGCGAGATTCCGCTGCAGATTCCGTTGCGCATCTTCAGTCGCGACGGCCGCCTCATCGAGGAAGTCGGTGAGCGCCGCCGCATACTGGTTACCTATGACGAGTTGCCGCAGTTTGTCGTCGACGCTTTCGTCGCAGCAGAGGACCGGCGCTTCTTCGATCACCCGGGCGTCGACTACCAGGGAGTGTTACGCGCCGGGCTCAACTTTCTCGCTTCAGGATCGCTGAGCCAGGGGGGAAGCACGATTACCCAGCAGCTCGCACGCGATTATTTCCTGACGCGTGAACGCCTGTTCACGCGAAAGCTTCGCGAGGCATTTCTTGCTTACAAGATCGAACAGGAGTTCAGCAAACAGGAAATCATGGCGCTGTTCGTGAACAAGATGTTCTTCGGTCAGCGCGCTTATGGTGTGGCGGCTGCGGCGCAGGTGTATTTCGGCAAACCGCTGGCCGACATCAATATCGCCGAAGCGGCGACCCTCGCCGGGGTCCTGCCGGCACCCTCGGATTACAACCCCGTCCGCAGTCCGGCGAATGCATCGATGCGCCGTGCCTATGTACTCGAACGCATGAATGACCTCGGATACATAACGGACGAGCAGTTCGACGAGGCGGCGGCATTCCCGTTGGAATCGCAGCTGCATGGCACCGCTAACGACCTCTCGGCACCGTACGTCGCGGAGATGGTGCGCCGGGAAATGCTCGATCGCTACGGCGATGCGACCTATGCCGCGGGTTACCGGGTATTGACCACCGTCGATTCGCGCATGCAGGAGGCGGCCAACTACGCTTTGCGCAACGGCTTGCTGCAGTTCAGCCACCGGCGCGGCTACCGCGGTCCTGTCGGCTCACTCGAAGGCGATCTGCAAATACTGCAGCGCCCCTACGAGGAATGGCCGGATGAACTCAAGGTCAATCTTCAGGCATACACCAATCCGGGCGGCCTGTCGGTCGCCGTCGTGACCGCTGTAAATGACGACAACAGCGCAGGCATCGTATTGCAGGATGGCAGCAGGATCGTTCTCGCATGGCGTGGCATGTCCTGGGCCAGGTCGTTCATCGACAGCGAGACTACCGGCCCGGCCCCCGAGAATGCCGGCGATGTGCTGAAGGCCGGCGACGTAATCTATGTAATGCCCCTGAAGGGTGGCGGCTACGCGTTAGCCCAGGTACCGCAGGCGCAGGGAGCTGTGGTTGCAGTCGATCCCAACGATGGCGCAATCTCGGCGCTGGCAGGGGGCTTCGACTTCTCGATCAGCAAATTCAATCGCGCGACGCAGGCTGCGCGGCAGCCGGGCTCTTCGTTCAAGCCCTTTATATATTCTGCGGCGCTCGAGCAGGGCAATACCCCGGCGACGATCGTCATGGATGCGCCGGTAGTCATCAACTCATCGGAACTCGAGGCCGTCTGGAGGCCGGTGAACTACAGCGGGCGCTTTTACGGTGAGCAGCGACTTCGTGAAGCGCTGGTCCGCTCGATGAACCTGGCCTCTGTGCGATTGCTATTGAACAACACCGGCATCGGTAACGCGGTGCGGCATCTTGCGCCTTTCGGTTTCGGCGATGCGGCATTGCCGCGCAACGGTTCGCTGGCGCTGGGTGGGGGCAATGCCTCGCCGCTGGATATGGCGCAGGCCTACTCGGTCTTCGCCAATGGCGGCTATTCGATTAAACCTTATGTCATCGACGCTATCATCGGCCCGGATGACGAGGTACTTTACCGCGCCAGCCCCTCGGTAGTTTGCCGTGAATGCGAAGCCCCGGCGAACACCCGGGCAGGGGCTGCGCCGCTGTCGCTGGAGCAGATGGCGGAAGTTGCCATGAGCTACAAACCGGACGCAACCGCGGCCCCGGAGCTTTATACCGATATCGGCCTTGCCCCCCGTGTCATCAGTGAGCAGAACGCATACCTCATCGCCGACATGATGCGGGACGTGATCCTGCGTGGTACCGGCCGACGGGCCCTCGTGCTCGGACGCAGGGACCTGTCGGGCAAGACGGGAACGTCGAATGATCGGCGCGATGCCTGGTTCGGCGGGTTCAATGCCGACCTGTCGGCGGTGGTGTACGTCGGATACGATAATTTCGAGCCGCTCGGCCCGGGCGAAGAGGGCTCCCGCACGGCGCTGCCGATATGGATCGATTTCATGCGCGGCGCGCTGAAAGGCGCGCCGGAGAACGCTTTGCCCATGCCCGAGGGCATCGTCAGCGTGAAGATCTCGAAGTCGACTGGATGCCCGGCAAAAGCGTCTGACCCCGCTGCGGATACGATGTTCGAGATATTCATGGCTGACAACGTCCCGCAGTGCGAAATGGTCGAAACTCCGACGGATCCGTTCAATACTGCAGAAACTCCAGAATCCGCTGAGGACGAAACCAAGGATGAGGACGAGGAACCACTTTTCTGATTGACAGGAGTATCCATGGGCAAAAGAAAAGTCGCTGGTAACGATCGCGCGCGACTGGTCCTGGCACAGGAAGCCGCGCGGATCATTGCGGAACAGGGCATAGCCGATTTTCGGCTGGCAAAGACCAAGGCCGCGGAACGCCTTGGCATGCGTGACCACGGTTCCCTGCCGGGCAACGCGGAGATCGACCGCGCCCTCGGCGAGCACCTGCTCCTGTTTGGACGCGAGTCACACGTCGACCTGCTGGCGTTGCTGCGGCGCGCAGCGCTCTCGGCGATGGAGATGCTTGCGCCGTTCACGCCGAGACTCGTCGGTCCTGTACTCCATGGTACCGCGGCGGCAAATTCGTCCGTGTCATTGCACGTGTTTGCGGACCACGCTGAACTGGTCGGCGAAAGGCTGCGTCAGCACAAAGTCAGCTTCCGCAGTTGCGAAACGCGGTTGAAGTCGAGGCGTGATCGCGTTGCATCCTTTGCCGGGTACCGGTTCATGCAGGACGACGCGGAAATCGAGGCCACAGTTTTCCCCGTAGACGGGCTTCGGCAGGCGCCAATCAGCCCGATAGACGGCAAGCCGATGAAGCGTGCCGATGTGCGCGTGGTGGAAGACCTGCTGAAATAAAAAAGTAGAAAAGGGGTCGAACCGGATTTGAAAAGGTGCCGGGTCACTGCAGTCCCATAATTGAGCTCAGGACAGTCACCGGGCCGGTCGTTTGTGGGATGGCTCCCTTCGGTCCGCTTAATTACCACAAACGACCCGCCCGGCAACTGTCCTGGGAGTCGGCGGAGAGTGCGCGCTCCGGCCGAAACCCTGGTCGCGCTCATTCAGCACGGCAGTCGGGGGGGAAGCCTGTGACGGGAATTAAGCGGACCGC
>DATICC010000183.1:0-3373 GCA_035457045.1 Woeseiaceae bacterium
CTGAACCCGTCCCCACCGCCTTCCTGGTCGAACTCGAAGCTAGGCTTTCCGATGGCTATGACCGGCAGCTTCTCTTCGATTCGCTCGATTATCTCCTTGGTCGACAGCGTGATGTCGTCGTCCTCGGTGAGCAGGATCACGGACTCCGCACGACCCTTTTCGTAATAGCTGTAAACGGAGCGGATGTCGAACTCTTCCTGGTGCTCGAACAGGAAGTTCTCGATCTGGAAAACCGTTTTCTCGACCAGCTCCAGCGGGTGCTGACCTTCGATGTTGTACGGCATGTAAAGCCGCCTGCCGGACTCCTGGGGGAAAGCATCGAACTTCACCAGTTGCAGCGCCAAGGGCAAAACGCCGATGAAGCAGGTGAGCAATATGCCGAGTCCGGTCCACCAGGGGCGCCGCAGGATCCATTCGAGACTCCTTGTATAGCGCCTGGTAAGGCGGGCCATGACGGCGCCCTCTTTTTGTTCAGGCAGCAATGCTACGCGTGCGGCGAGCATAGGGACCAGGGTCTGGGCGATGAACAGCGAGGCGAGGAGGGCGACGATGATCGTCACCGCAACATGTGTCATGAATACCGAGATATCGGTCTTGGTGCCGAACATGATCGGAACGAAGACAATGATCGTGGTGGCCGTGCCGGCTATCACGGCCAAGCCGACCTCGCGGACGCCGGTCATGGTCGCTTTGTACGGGTCAGACGGGTTCAATGCCCTGTGGCGGAATACACTCTCGATAACCACGACGGCGTTGTCGACCAGCATACCTACGGCGAGCATGAGTCCCATCATGGTCAGCATGTTGAGGCTCAGGCCCGCGAAGTACAGGGCGCCCAGGGTAATGGTCAACGAGAACGGTACTGCCGCAGTAACGATAAGTGTCGTCGTCAGCTGGCGGAGAAATGCATACAGCACGACGATAGCCAGCAATGCACCAATGAGTCCTGCGCTTAGCAGATCGGCAAGCGACTTGCGGACGCTGTCGCCCTGGTTCTCCAGGTCGAAGATGTTGATGCCCTGCATCTGCGGCAGCTGGCTGATTTTCCCGACTTCCTCCATAACGCGATCGGTAACGTCCACCATGTTGGCGCCCGTCGATTTGCTGACCTGGACTCCAATGGCGTAGGACCGATCGAGATGCCTGCCGTAGTCGCGGTCAGGGCTGCGCAGTTCGACGTTCGCGACATCGCGCAGTCGCAGGTTGGCGTCGTCGATGACGATGTTTCGAATCTGCTCGATGGACGTGAACTCGCCCTTCGGCCGCACACTGAATCGCTGGTTGCCGTCCGTAATCCGGCCGGCGCTGACAGCAAAGTTGCTGCGCTCGAGGAGTTGTCGCAGTTCCTCGAGGTCGACGCCGTGCGCGGCGACCCGGTCCGAATCCAGCAGGATCCTGATTTCCCTGGGATCCACGCCGTGCAATTCGACCTTCGAGACTCCTTCTATGCGTTCGATGCGCCGTTTCATCAGGCGGTCCAGCATGTCATAGCTGTCCGACAGGTCCCTGTCGCTGGAGATCCTGAGCTGGAGTACCGGCTGGTCGGCAAGCGAGCCGGTGAAGATGAAGATGCGACGGATATCGGCTGGCAACTCGTGACGTATGCCGTCGACCTTGGCGCGTGCCTCGATGCCCTTCGCTCCCATGCTCTGGTCCCAGCCGAACTGCAGGAACACCTGCGCCTGGTTCTCGGTCGAACTCGAGAACATCTGCTCGACCCCGGACAGGGTGGCAAGTGCTTCCTCCACGGGGCGGGTGATGAGGCGCTCGATCTCCTCGGGTGTCGAGCCCTCGTAAGGTATCTGGATGAAGATGCCGGGGAACTCGATATCCGGGAATTTCTCCAGCGGCAGCAGGCGAGACGCGATTATGCCAACGAGCGCCAGCGCAACGAACACGACCATGGTCGTAACCGGCCGGTGCAGCGCAATCTCCGTGTACTTCATGGGCGTCAGCTACGCACGGGCTGGGGCAGGCCAGGTGACGTTTCCGCGGTGACCGCCCATTTCTTGCGGTCGAGCAGCGAATAGACCACCGGGATGACAACCAGTGTAAGCAGGGTCGTAACCGTCAGGCCGCCGATAACGGTGATGGCCATGGGCGTGCGAACCTCGGTACCTTCCCCGAAGCTGATTGCCATCGGCAGCAAGCCGAGCACCGTGGTCAGCGTGGTCATCATGATAGGGCGCAAACGTGTACGGCCGGCTTCCATGATCGCCTCGGTCTTCTCCATGCCCCTCGCCCGCAACTGGTTGATCATGTCGACCAGGATGATGGCGTTATTGACGACGATTCCGGCGAGCATGATGACACCAATGAATGCGACGACATTTATGGTAGTGCCGGTCACGAACAATGCGAGCACCGCGCCTACGAGAGCCAGCGGAATCGTAAAAAGTATTACAAAAGGATGTATCAGCGATTCAAACTGCGACGCCATCACGAGGTAAACGAGGAAGATGGCAAGTGCCAGCGCAAATTGCATCGAGCGGAACGAATCCTGCATTTCCTCGTTTTGCCCGGACACCATAGCCGTTATTCCGGGTGGCATCGGGGTCGCGTCTATGATCGACTGTACCTCGAGGACGGCTGCGCCGAGGTCTCCGTATCCGAGGTTCGCGGAAATTATTGCGACACGTTCCTGGGCGACACGCCGGATCTCCGCGGGACCCCTCGCCACGACGATTTCCGCCACCGCTTCGAGCGTGACCGGCCGGGCGGCGGCCGGGTTCACAATCAATTTGCGAATTTCGTCGATGCTGGCCTTCTGCGTGTCGACGCTCCGGACCAGGACATCGATCTTCTTGTCACGCCAGGTGTAACGCGTAGCCAGCTCACCCCGGACATTGGCCACTACCCGATCGGCGATGTCACGCACGGCGAGCCCGAGTGCGGCAGCCCGCTCCTGATCGAAAATGATCTGGATCTCCGGGTTGCCCATCTCGATGGTGGTGCGGACATCCGTGAAACGCCCGGACTTCGTCAACTCGCGGACCAGCACCTGGTTGACCGCCTCGAGGCGGTCGAGTTCGAATCCGGCCACCTCGATTTGTATCGGGCTGGCAAAGGTCATCAGCGAGGGCCGGCTGAACTCGTACTGTACACCGGCCAGCTGCGCGAGTTCCTCGCGCATCTGCGCCATGGTGCGGTCCTCTGCCGCCCTGCCCGAGCCGGGCTTGAGCGTAATACTCAGAGTTCCGGTATTCTCGCCGGAATCCACCGAGTTGACATCCAGCCGATTGCCCATGCCGACGACCAAGTAACTGATGACGACGTCGTCGATTTCTGCCGCTGCCGCTTGGGCAATCGACTGGATACCAACCCGGTGGACTCCGGCGAGAATACCGGGACTCTGAGTATTACGCTCAAGCCC
>DATICC010000184.1:0-2360 GCA_035457045.1 Woeseiaceae bacterium
GCCGCCGATATGCGGGAAGAGCTCGGCGACGATTCCATCGATCGGGATCGGATGGCGGCGAAAGAAACATTTACCGCGGCATCTCTCGAAGCGGCGAAGAGCTACACCACGGCACAAGACCTGCAGATCCTGGGAAAGGACGATGAGGCTATCGCGCACTATGCGAAAGCCGTCGAACTCGATGAACGGTTCGGCAGGGCTTATTCCGGATGGGCTCTGAGCGCTTTCAATCTTGGCAGAACGGATGAAGCCAATGCATTGTGGGAGAAAGCGCTGATGTACATGGATACGATGACCGAACGTGAGCGCCTGCGCACGCTTGGTCTGTACTACTCCGTGGTTACACGCAATTACCCGAAAGCGATCGAGAGTTACGAGGCTCTGGTCGCAAAATATCCGGCGGACGACTCGGCACACAATAATCTGGCCGTGCTGAATTTCTTCATGCTGGATTTTGATGCGGCGCTTGCCGAAGGCCGGAAAGTACTGGAGGTATATCCCAACGTTGCCATTTACCGCGGCAACTATGTTCTCTATTCAATGTACGCCGGTGATTTCGCCACGGCCGTGAGCGAAGCGCAAAAACTGCTGGAAAGCGAGCCCGGGTACTTCAAGGCATGGCTGCCAATTGCCGCACAGGCACTGTCGATCAACGATACCGGCGCGGCGCGGCAGGCCTATGAAAGCATGAAAGCGACCGGAGAGCAGGGGGCCGCAACCGCGAGTCTCGGTCTCGCGGATACGGCCATATTCTCCGGCGACTTCCGGCAGGCGAGGAGCATTCTCGAGTCGGAAGTCGAAAACGACATCAGCAGTGGCAATCAGTACATTGCTGCCGCCAAGTACATGGCCATCGCAGATTCGCACGACGGCGAAGGCGATCTCGAGTCTGCGGTAGCAGCGGTCACCAAGGCGCTCGGTGTGTCCAACAGCGAGCCATGGGTTATCGGTGCGGCGCTGATATACCTTTCAGCAGGTCAGCCGGCACAAGCGCAACTTATCGCTGACAAACTGGCGAACGAATTGCAGCCACAAAGCCGCGCATACGGCTTGATGATCAAGGGATTGATGGCGTCGCAACAAGGCCGGCACGTAGAGGCCATCGAAACCCTCACCCAGGGAATCGCGCTGGCGGACCTTTGGTTACTGCGCTACGGTCTGGGCAAGGCCTACGTCGCTGCTGGTTATCACGCAGAGGCACTGGATGAGTTCATGACCTGCCTCGAACGTCATGGCGAGGCAACGTCACTGTTCCTCGACGATCTGCCAACCTATCGCTACATGGCACCACTCAGGTACTGGCTTGGGTTGGCGCAGGATGGCCTCGGCATGAAAGCGGCGGCAGCGGAGAATTTCCAGTCATTCGTGGCGCTGCGACCGAACGGTGGCTCACTCGTCGAAGACGCGAAGCTGCGATTGCCCTGAACTTTACCGGCAGCAGAAAGCAAATCCCCGCCGGCGCAAAACGCCGGCGGGGATCGTTTCTCGCACCGTTACAGCTTCAGGATGATGGTCCCGGACTGCTGCTGGTTCGTCGTCGTCAGCGTTACGGTCACGCAATAAGGCGTTCCCTGTCGCGTCGCCGGCAGGTTGTTGCCGTTCGAGTCCACGGCCTGCCAGTTGTATTGCCAGCTGAAATCAGTCTTCATGCGGAAACCGCTGCTACCCGGGTCCTCTGCGATGATCGCGCCACCGGGGCAGGCACCGGCCATGATGCGGATGTTCTGGTTGCCATCGCCGACGTTCTGCGGCACACCGTTGGTGGTCCATGCCCAGTACAGCGGCACTGAGGACCCGGTCTTGGCGCTGGCCTTAGACGAGGTAACCCCTGTAGCACCGTAGATCAGGGTGACGGTCACCTTGAAGGTATCGCTCGCCGAATTGCCGGAGGTATCCGTAGCCGTACACGCCACCGTAGTCTCGCCGATGGGGAAGGTGCTTCCCGATTGCACCGGCGCACTGGTGCCCTGACTGACGCAGCTCGTGCTGGCCAGGAATTTGTCGGTCGCGGTCACGCTGAAATTCACCGCCGTGCCGGACGCCGAAGTGCTATTGACCGTAATGTCCGCGGGCACCGTAATGACCGGTGCCGTGGTGTCGACCACAGTCACATTCTGCGTGGCCGTAGCCTGGTTGCCGCCAAAGTCCGTAGCAGTCCAGGTTACGATCGTAGTACCCAGCGGGAAACCGCCAGCCGGTGCATCGTTCGTGATCACCGGATCGCCGCTCGCATCGCTGGCCGTGGCATCGCCCAGCGGCACTATGGTCAACGGTCCGGCACCGGTCGCCTCGAATGCGAGGATGTCGGCCGGCGCCGTGATGACCGGCGGGGTCGAATCGACGATGACGATCGTGAACGA
>DATICC010000185.1:0-2671 GCA_035457045.1 Woeseiaceae bacterium
TTGCTGCGTACCGAGTTCCTGTTCCTGGATCGGGCCGAACCGCCGGATGTCGAGCAACAGCGCCGGATCTACCAGCAAATTTCGGATGCACTGGGCGAGCGGCCGATGGTAGTGCGGACACTGGATGCCGGGGGCGACAAACCAATTGCCTACGTCGAGCGTCGCGCTGAGTCGAACCCTGCACTGGGCATCCGCGGGATTCGCCTCTCGCTGCAGAACCGTGGATTGCTGGAAACGCAGCTGGATGCTCTTTCGCGGGTACGTCGCGACGCGGAACTCAAGGTCATGCTGCCGATGGTTGCGTCGATGCACGAGGTACGGGCGGTGCGTGCACTCATTGACGATCTGCAGCGACGACATAAAGTCAGCAAATCCTTTCTGCTCGGCGTCATGATCGAAACACCGGCGGCGGCACTGGTTGCCGACCAGCTGGCCGAAGTCGCCGATTTTTTCTCGATCGGGACCAACGACCTCGCCCAGTACACGCTGGCGATGGACCGCGAGGAGCCTTTGCTCGCTGCGGAACTCGATGCCTTGCACCCGGCAGTCCTGCGACTGATCGCGAGGACGGCGGAAGCGGCGAATGACGCCGGCAGGCCGGTCGCGGTATGTGGCGGCGCGGCCGGGGATGCGCTCGCGGCGCCCGTTCTCATCGGCCTCGGGATCCGCGAACTGTCCATGGTGCCGGGCTTGATCCCCGGGCAGAAAGCGCGAATTCGCGAACTTGGCGCGGCGGACTGTTCGAGGCTGGCACAGCAATCGCTGGCAATGAATTCCGCCGGCGACATCCGCGAGATGCTGCGCGAGTTCGTTACACGGCATGCGGTGAGCTGAGGTGAAAAAACTGTTCCCGGCAATGCAGAAACTCGGCAGGTCCCTGATGCTGCCGATCGCCGTCCTGCCGGTCGCCGGCCTGTTGTTGCGACTCGGACAGCCGGACCTGCTCGACCTGCCGTATGTCGCCGCGGCCGGCAATGCGGTGTTCGAGAACCTTGGCTTGCTGTTTGCGATCGGCGTGGCCGTAGGCCTTGCCAACGGCAACAACGGCACGGCCGGCCTCGCTGCCGTCGTCGCCTACCTGGTCACGACGGAAGGCGCGAAAGTCATCATCCAGGTACCGCCCGGCGTCATTGCGGATGCCGTCGGCAATACCGCGTCACTGCTCGTCGACGAGTACAAGGCGGCGGCCATCGCAAAGCTGAGCGTACCCGCCGGCCTGATCAGCGGAATACTGGCCGGCAATCTGTACAACCGGTATGCGGAGATACGCTTGCCCGATTACCTGGCATTTTTTGCCGGGCGGCGCTTCGTGCCGATCGTCAGCGGCTTCGCCGCGCTGCTGGTGGCCGCAGTTTTCGGTTTCGGCTGGCCGGTGCTCGAAAGCGGCATGAATAATCTAAGTGCGCTCGTCGTAGGTGCGGGAGAGTTCGGGCTCTTCGTCTACGGCGTCTTGAATCGGGTGCTGATCATCACCGGCCTGCATCACATCCTGAACAACCTCGCCTGGTTCCTGGTCGGGGACTATGAAGGTGTCACCGGCGACCTGCGGCGATACTTTGCCGGAGACCCGACCGCGGGCGCGTTCATGAGCGGGTTTTTCCCGGTGATGATGTTCGGCCTGCCGGCAGCGTGTCTCGCGATGTATCGCTCTGCGCTGGGAACGCGCCGCAAGGCGGTGGGCGGCCTGTTGCTGTCGATGGCCCTGACGTCGTTCCTCACCGGCATCACCGAACCGATCGAATTCGCATTCATGTTTGTCGCACCCGCGCTCTACGTGGTCCATGCCCTGCTCACCGGGCTGTCCATGGCTGCCATGGATTTCCTCGGCATCCGCCTCGGTTTCGGATTCTCCGCGGGATTGTTCGATTACATCCTGAACTACAACCGCGCAACCCATCCGCTGTGGTTGCTGCCGTTCGGAGCGCTCTACTTCGCGGTTTACTACCTGGTGTTTCGCTATTTCATCGTGCGGTTCAATGTCAAGACACCGGGCCGGGACGATGTGCAGCAGCAGCAGGAGCAGGCTGCCGGTGCAGACGCGAGTGAAGCCGGGCGGTACCTGCAGGCGCTGGGCGGCGTGGCGAATGTGCTTGCAATCGATGCCTGCACGACGCGACTGCGCCTGGCCATCGCCGACATGGGCAAGGTCGACAGGAATGCATTGAAAGCTCTCGGCGCAGCGGGCTTTGTGCAACCGACCGATGACACTTTGCAGGTGGTCGTAGGCTTGCGTGCCGATGAGATAGCCACAGCACTGGGCAGGATTGCGGGCCAGTCGCGCCCTGCGACTGCGGCACCGCGAGTCGCATCCGCCGCCAACATCGTCGGGCCACAAGGTGTGCCCGAGTTTCGCAAACCCGAGGGGTTGCTCGAAGCATTGGGCGGCCCGTCCAACGTGCGAAGCGTCACGGCGCACGGGTCACGCCTGAGATTCCTGCTACGGGACAATACTCTCGCGAGCGAAGCAGGCGTCCTGCAGAACGGGTTTAGAGGACTGGCAAGGCTGGAAAACGGTGTGGCACACGTGCTCGCGCAAAGCGACGCCAGGCAGATCGCCGAAATGCTGCACTCCGCCCTCAATCGCGGCTAGCGCAAGAATCCTCTCTATTACTCTCCTTGCAGGTCGGCCCGCCCCCGGTCACCAGTCAGTTTTCTTACTATCCCTGCTTCC
>DATICC010000186.1:0-2148 GCA_035457045.1 Woeseiaceae bacterium
GGCATGCACCGTCCCGGAAGCGGCGGGATCCCGATGTATCGATTGGTTTTCGAGTATGGAGCGAAAGCCGGCTGTGGGCCATACCCAAAAGGTACCAGTAGGGCACTCCTTTCAATGGAGTCTGTTGCGTGTCTACAATACGCCGCTGCCGGCTGCGGCAGAGTTAGCTTGGGGGGTCACGGGTTCATGCCGGTACTGTATCCTGTCTTCGCACTGTTCCTTCTCACCGCATTCTCCACGCTCCGCCTTGCCTACCTGCGACTGAATGCCGTCAAGACGGGTGCTGTGAATCCGAAGTTCTATCGCGACTACCAGGGTTACGATGAACCGGAAAAACTCCGGGTCGCCTCGAGGCACGTCGTCAATCTCTACGAAGCGCCGGTACTCTTCTATACCGTGTCGATCATCGCGTACGTCACCGAGGTCGGCGGTTTTGCCATCGTCGCCATGGCGTGGGCTTACGTGCTGCTGCGATACCTCCACAGTTACGTGCACCTGACCTCGAACAAGGTGCTGCTGCGTTTTCGCCTTTTTGCGACCAGCCAGGCGATACTCGTGGCCATCTGGATCATGGTTTTTGCCAGCATGCTGCAAAAGCACCTAAACTGAAGCACGCCGAACCGGGTAAAGGCCATGAAGATCCGCTCCCTGTTCCTGCTACTCGCTGTCGTCGGCGGCATCGTGCCGCTCCTTTTCTTCGGACAGCATTTCGCCACGGTGGGCTTCGGTCCGGTGGATTTTGTAAAGGCCCTGTTCGTCAACCCGGCCGCCAGCGGGTTTACCGCAGACCTGCTGATATCCTCACTGGTGTTCTGGATCGCGATGTTCTACCGGCGTGCTCAGGGCAAAGGGCCGAAGCCGCTGGCATACATCCTGCTGAACCTGTTCATCGGCCTGTCCTGCGCCTTGCCGGCCTACATATATTCGAGCCTCGGAACCAGCGAGGCGGCAGCGAGGAGGACCGGATGAAACCGTCATTGTCCATCAACAGCCTGCACCAGGTGGCGCTGACCTCGACCGACCTGGACGAAGCACAGTCCTTTTACGAAGAGCAGCTCGGGTTGCGGATGATTGCCCGCTTCGACCCGCCGGGCCTCATGTTTTTCGATGCCGGAGGCGTCAGGCTGTCCATACAGCGAGTCGATGCACCGCACAGCACCGATGCCGTCATCTACTTTCGCGTCTCCGACATCGATTCGGCGAGCCAGACGCTGAAAGACCGCGGCGTGACGTTCGAACGGGACGCCGAGCTCGTGTTCCACGACCGGGAAGGGCAGTTCGGCAAGGCCGGCGAAGAGGAGTGGATGGCCTTCTTCCGCGACCCGGACGGGCACTTGTTGGCGCTCGCCAGCCGGGAATAACGAGAAAAAATTCACAGGGCGCTGGAACCCGGCGCATCGCCGCAACTCCAACGACCGCAATTCCTTTATTCAACTCACCTGGGGGAAGCATCAATGATCGGCTATGTAACGCTGGGTACGAACAACTTCGACAAGGCCGCCAAGTTCTACGACGAACTGTTCGCCAGCATGGGCGCGAAGCGCGTGATCGAGGGAGATACTTTCATCGCCTGGTCGACCAGCGAGCAGGCACCGGCCGTCTCCATCATCAAGCCCTACGATGGCAAGAAAGCAACGGTCGGCAACGGCGTGATGGTCGCGCTGGCTTTCAACTCCACGGCCAAGGTGGATGCGCTGTACAAGAAGGCGATCTCGCTCGGCGCGACAGACGAAGGCAAACCGGGGAATCGCGGCGGAAATTTCTACGCGGCCTATTTCCGGGATCTCGACGGCAACAAGCTGAACGCGTTTTGCTTTAGCTGAGCTAGAGCGCGCTCTCGCCGGTTTCGCCGGTGCGGATGCGCCACACCTGTTCGAGTTCGGTGACGAAGATCTTGCCGTCACCGACCTTGCCGGTCTTGGCACTGTTGATGATCGCCTCGATGACTTCATCGAGGCGATCATCTGAAATTGCGACCTCGATTTTCGCTTTCGGCAGGAAGTCGACCACGTACTCCGCCCCGCGGTACAACTCGGTGTGACCGCGCTGCCGGCCAAAACCCTTGACCTCGCTCACCGTCATGCCCTGGACTCCGGCTTCGTTCAGCGCATTGCGGACATCGTCCAGGCGAAACGGCTTGATGATGGC
>DATICC010000187.1:0-2117 GCA_035457045.1 Woeseiaceae bacterium
TGGCGCGACAAGCTCGGTATCTGGTTTCGTCGCACGGGTTGGCGGCCGCAGGATGTCGAGGCGCGCTACCCGAAGCACAGGTCGGACATCCGGACGTTTCGCAAGTACGACCCGCCGCTGACCGCGACGCTGCGCTACTACCTGATCGGACAATTCCTCGTTGCCGTGGCCGGCATACTCTGGATCGGACAGTTGTATGCCTCGCAAGGTCTGGCCGTGGTGACAATTCCCTGCCTGCTGTTGTGGGTACAGCTCTACACGCTGGGCATGATCAGCGACCGCAGAAAGAACGCGATTGTTTTGGAACTGGGCAGGCTCAACCTGGTGCTGCCATCCGGCGTGCTCGCGATTGTCATGACTACTTCGATCCTGGCCAACGATGCACGCACCTGGTTCGTGGTCGTGCTCTACGCGCTGCTTTCGTCAGCCTGGTTGCGCCTGGCATCGAACGTGACGGCGATGCAGAATCCGCATTAAAAACCACTTATTAGCCATTGAAATATATTAAAAATCGACCGTACCATGTGATCGTTGCAGGCGGCGCGCTACTCGGCAGACCTGGTGTATTCATCAATCACCTGCTCGATGGCGTCCGAACACACGCGGCAAAAATCGTTGCTGCGCGTGAACATGATGCAGTTCATTTCAGAGCGGTAATAGCCCTTCGACTGGTAGTTCGCGCCTTCGAACGCGCCAACTGCATCCCGGTATGGCGCTGTCGAAAACAGTCCGTCGGAAAACTCCTGGTCCTCGCGAAACAGTTGGTTCATTTCCGACTCCGCCACGTTTTCCGCTCTCATCTGCGCGCGCCTGGCCTGGTAGGCCAGCGAGTGCTCTTCGTAGGCCTCTTTCGGCCATGGCGTCGGGATCGGCGTGGCGCTTTCGGTGTGCGGCTTCCACTTCAGCCGGGCCGGATCGAGCAGGGCGGTGACGTTCGGTTCGTACGGTTCCGTGATCGACCCCGGCGCCTCGTACGCCACGGAACTCGTGTAGTACTCGTCGGCAAGCCCGGCGAAGTGGTGACCGAACTCGTGCACGAACAGGTACGCCGCCCATTCGCTGTGGGCTGCCGCCGTGCTGTACAGGCCGTAGATTCCACCGCCCCCGTAGGTATCGCTGTTGGTGAGGATTTCCACGAAATCGTACGGAGCGGACGAAGCGATCTGCCGCCATGCCTTGTTGTCGTAGGTCAGCACGTAACGTTCGCTGCGAAAGGCATCGTAGGTCGCCCCGATCGGCGAATCCCGGTATGTGCCGGTGGATGGACGTGAAACACCCGATTCGCGGGCCGGCGGAGCCAGCGCCCAGACGTTGAAGTCCGACCGGCGCTCGCGAAACGGCGAGGTGGAAAGGAATACCTCCGTCAGCTCTTTCGCCCGCTCCAGAAAGGTGCCGATCTCGTCTGCGGTGTAGCCATCGCCGAGCAATAACAGGTCCACCTTGTTGCGCGGGTCGCCGTTGTACTGAATAGCTGTCACGTCGTCACGGTAAGGCGCCGATTCGCGATGCACGAGGTAGTCGTCGGGATCCAGCCCGGTCTCCCAGACCGTCACGAAACTGTTGTCCGCGCCGCGCTTGCGGATCACGACACGAAACTCCGACGGCGGTGCAGGGAATCGCAGTGACTCGTGAAACGTACGGTCGATGCGTTTTGCCTCGGCCGTGGTTTCCCATTCACCATAGATGCTGCTGAAACTGCGCGACCAGAGCAGGGCACCGGATTCCTTGTCGAGAATCTCGAATGCGTACTTGCCTCGCAAGGTCTTGTCCTTCGGTTGCGCAAGGTTCCCTGGAAAAGGGAGCGGTTCGAGCACGAGCTCATCGATGCTGAAGGTCTCGGACTCGGCGTTGCCGCTGTGGTAATAGTCGAGACGCATCGTCTGTACGGTTTCCTCGGCGTACGCCGTGACGGTGCAGCAACCTGCAAACAGAACCGCTGCGGCAGTTTTCATCGAGCGTTGCACGCTGAATAGCTCCTAGATTGTGGTGTAGGGTCGTATCGGCGAGCCGTCGCTGAAGCGGCCCAGGCGGAACTCTTTGAGGTCGATGCCGCTGTCCTTGCCGCACAACATGCCTGCTACGGCTTTGCCCGCGCCGGGACCTATGCCGAAACCGTG
>DATICC010000188.1:0-3326 GCA_035457045.1 Woeseiaceae bacterium
CGTCACCGATCCCGAACAACCGCGGGAAGTCGGATTCATCGATGGCCAGGATACAACCTGGCGCGACATCAAGGTTCTGCAAAGCTGGGACGCCATCGCAGGCCGTTGGCAGGCGTATGCCTATGTGACCGCCGACGGCTCGACGGACGGGCTGTTCATCATCGACCTCACGCGCCTGCCGCACAGTATCAGCCGTACTCCTTACATCAGCGACTATTTCAGGGCGCATAACGTGTACGCGGGCGGCATCGATTTCGGTACGGGCATACCGCTGGGCACCGCAGCTCCTTACCTGATCATCGCCGGTTCGAGCATCAGCGGTGGCCAGTACCGCATGTACTCGCTGGCAAACCCCGAGTCCCCCGCATTTGTCGGCGGCGCCTCGTCATCCGCCGATTACATGCACGATGGGGCCGCGGTCGTCGTCGTCGACAGCCGCAAGGACACGCAATGCGTGAATGCGACGGACTATTGCGAAGTACTGCTGGATTTCAATGAAAGCACGGTCGACCTGTGGGACATCACCGCGCCGGCCAGCCCGCAGCGACTCAGTCGCACGCCATACGCCGATTCCACCGATACCTATACCCATTCCGGTTGGCCCAGCGAGGACGGGCGCTACGTATTCGTGCACGACGAACTCGACGAACGTAAGTTCAGCCAGAACACACGAGTTCGCGTTTTCGACATCGGCAACCTCGCGGTGCCCGCCCTTGCCGGCACCTGGATCGGCCCGACCGGGGCGATCGACCACAACGGTTTTGTGCGCGGCAACCGTTACTACGTGTCGAATTACAGCCGCGGCCTTACCGTGCTCGATATTTCGAACCCCGCCGCACCGGTTCATGCCGGCTACCTGGACACTTACCCCGGTTCGAACCCCGCCAATTTTGTCGGCGCCTGGGGCGTGTACCCCTACCTGCACAGCCGCATAGTCGCGATCAGCGACATCAACAGTGGCCTGTATCTCGCCACGGACCGGACGCTAGATGTACCCCAGGGCAACCTGCATTTCTCGGGCCCGTCTTACGCCGCCACGGAAGGGCAGCCAACGCAGCTCACGGTAGAGCGCAGCGGCGGTTCGACCGGCGCCGTGAGCGTCGACTACCAGGTCATTCCCGCCACCGC
This sequence comes from Woeseiaceae bacterium, assembly GCA_035457045.1. GTDB lineage: Bacteria > Pseudomonadota > Gammaproteobacteria > Steroidobacterales > Woeseiaceae > JAKEGN01. Next base: position 1,129 of record DATICC010000188.1, read on the forward strand.
GAGCACCGACGATTACGTATTGGCCAGTGGCACGCTGTCCTGGGCTGCTGGCAATGTCACGGACAGGACCATCGACATTTCCACTGTGAATGACGGCGTCGATGAGGGACTGGAGCGCATCCTCGTGCGGCTCCTGAACCCGACCGGCGGTGCCACCCTCGGCGGCCCGGCGGATGCGAGCCTTTACATCGGCGATCCGGGCGCGGCCTCGGAAATCGCGTTTGCGGAATCGACGGTCAACGTCACGGAGCGCGGTTTCGGCATGGCCGTGGTCGTACTTCAGCGTATCGGCAGCGGACTGGGCGCGGTCAGTGCCGACTACTCGATGAGCGGCGGCGATGCGGCAAACCCCGCGGATTTCAGCGGTGCAACGAGCGGCACGATAACCTGGGCCAGCGGCGACGCCAACGCGAAGTGGCTGGAATTCCCGATCGTCGACGATGCAGCGAACGAAACAACCGAGTACTTCGAGCTGAGCCTGAACAATGTTTCCGGCGCGAGCGTTGCGGGTCCCGCCACGGTACGCGTCAACATCGAGAACGGCACGGGCAGCAACCAGGCACCGAATGCCGTCGCCGGTACCGGCCAGACGGTCGCCGGTGGCGCCCAGGTCACACTGAACGGCAACGCATCGAATGACCCGAACGGCGACGCGCTGAGCTACACCTGGCAGCAGACGAGCGGCCCGCTCGTGAACCTCGGCAATGCGAATACCGCGGCAGCTCAGTTCGTCGCGCCGTCGGTGCAATCGGATGTCCTGCTGCAATTCCGCCTGACCGTCCGCGATCCGGCCGGCCTTAGCGATACGGCGAGTACCACCGTCACGGTGCTGGGTGCCGGAGGCGGCCTGGGCGGGGACGGCGGCAGTGGCCGCATGAGTGTCCCGTTCCTGCTGCTGCTCGGCGCACTGGTACTGCTCGGCCGCACGCGGAATGCCTCGCGTGTACCCCGGTTCGCCCTCAGTCGAATGGATGGCGCCGGATAATCGTCTGCTCCCGGTCCGGGCCGGTTGAGATGATGTCGAGCGGTACGGCAACCAGTTCTTCGATCCGCGCGAGGTAATCCAGCGCGTTTCGCGGCAGCTCGTCGAAACGCGTGATGCCGACCGTCGTTTCACTCCAGCCCGGCATCTCTTCGTAGATCGGCCGGCAGTCGGCAAAACGATCGACGATCACCGGCAAGCCGCTGATCGGCTCCCCGTCGATTTCATATCCCACGCAGATCTTTATCGTTTCGAGGCCATCGAGCACGTCGAGCTTGGTCATGCACAGACCCGACACGCTGCTGTTCACGATCGAGCGGCGCAATGCCACGGCATCGAACCAGCCGCAGCGCCGCGGCCGCCCCGTCGTCGCGCCGAATTCTGCGCCGACACTCGCGAGATGCGCGCCCTGGTCATCGAAGAGTTCGGTTGGAAACGGCCCCGCGCCGACCCGGGTCGTGTACGCCTTGACGATGCCCAGCACGAAATCGAGGCTGGCGGGGCCAACGCCGGTCCCGGTACTGGCCGCTGCCGCAACCGTGTTCGATGACGTGACAAAAGGATAGGTACCGTGATCGATGTCGAGGAATGCGCCCTGCGCGCCCTCGAAGAGGATGCTGCGGCCGCTTTTTGCAAGGTCGTCGAGTATCTGCGTGACGTCCGCGACGATCGGCGCAATGAGTTCCGCCGCGCTCAAGGCCTCATCCAGTGTTTGTGCAAAATCGACCGTGTCGGTCTTGAAATAATGCTTCAGGAGAAAATTGTGATAGTCGAGGATCTCACCGAGCTTCGCCGCAAACTGCTCGCGCACGAAAAGGTCCGAAACCCGCACCGCGCGCCTCGATACCTTGTCTTCATAGGCGGGCCCGATGCCGCGGCCGGTGGTGCCGATGGCGGCGGTACCGCGCGCTTTTTCGCGCGCGATATCGAGCGCGGCGTGCGAGGGCAGGATCAGCGGGCAGCCCGGGCTGACCTTCAGGCGCTCGAACACCGGCACCCCGGTCCGGGTCAATGTGTCGGCTTCCTTGATCAGGGCGCCGAGAGACAGCACCACGCCGTTGCCGATCAGGCAACTGACGCCGTCACGCAGGATCCCGGAAGGAATGAGATGCAACACGGTCTTCTTGCCGCCGATCACCAGCGTGTGACCGGCGTTGTGCCCACCCTGGAAGCGCACCACCGCCGCTGCGCGATCGGTCAGCAGATCGACGATCTT
>DATICC010000189.1:0-4616 GCA_035457045.1 Woeseiaceae bacterium
TACATAGCGCGACGGGTCGGGAAACAATTCGGCCAAAAGGGGAGAATTCGCTGCCGCCTGGTCACCGGTAATTCGCACCAGGACCAGGTTCAATGCCGACCGGTGGGCGTCCGGACGCGCAGCAGGGTTCTCCGGATCCATTGGCACCTGCACCGTGTAGAGCTCCGTGACCTCGACGGACCGGGCCTGTACCACGATCAGCACGATGCTGAATATCAGCGCGGTCAGCTGCAGGAAAAGCTTCGGCAAATGCAGCCGTCGTTGTCCCGATGTCCTGTTTCGCATCAATGTGGCCCTGGTAGGCCCGGCGAGCATGCCGGGAAAAAGACGGTTTGCCGAATGCCGACGACGCTTTATTATATCGCCCTCACGAAGTTTGCCACTCATTCATTCCTTTTGCCTGTCGCCGACGGCCGCGACAGGCTTTTGATCGCCAGAGACCCATGACGAAACCCCTGACCTACAGAGATGCCGGTGTCGACATCGATGCCGGAGACGAGCTGGTCGAAAAAATCAAACCGCTGGTTGAAACGACTCGCCGTGCGGAGGTCCTGGCAGGCCTGGGCGGGTTCGGCGGCCTGTTCGCGTTGCCACCCGGCAAGTACCGCGAACCCGTGCTGGTATCCGGAACCGACGGCGTCGGCACGAAACTGAAGCTTGCGCAAAATCTCGACGTGCACGACACGATCGGCATAGACCTGGTCGCCATGTGCGTGAATGACGTACTCGTGCAGGGCGCCGAACCCCTGTTCTTCCTCGATTATTTTGCCTGCGGCAAGCTCGATGTCCAGGTTGCAGCGCGGGTCATCGGTGGCATAGCGGAAGGATGCCGTCAGGCCGGCGCCGCATTGATAGGCGGCGAGACGGCGGAAATGCCGGACATGTATCCCGCGGGTGAATACGACCTTGCCGGATTCTGCGTCGGTGCGGTCGAGCGCGATGCGCTTATCGATGGCAGCGACATCGAGAGAGGTGACGCCATCATCGGCATTGCGTCGAGCGGGCCGCATTCCAATGGTTATTCGCTGATTCGCAAGGTGCTCGAGCGCGACCCGCAAGCGCTGATCGGTTCGCGCCCTGCGGCGGCGCAGTTGCTGCAGCCGACAAGGATCTACGTGCGATCGATCCTCGGCTTGTTGAAGGAAGTGCCGGTCAAGGGCCTGGCACATATCACCGGTGGCGGCCTGACGGAGAATATCCCGAGGATCCTGCATGGCAACCTGCATGCACAGATCGACGTGGAGAGCTGGCAGCGCGGACCCGTATTCGACTGGCTCGCCGATACCGGCTGCATTGAAACCGGCGAGATGCTGCGCACTTTCAATTGCGGCGTCGGCATGGTCGCGGTGGTCGCATCGGGCGATCTTTCCAGGGCATTGCAGGTCCTTGCGCAACAAGGCGAGACGGCCTGGCAGCTTGGCCGCATTGCCGGCGGCGCGGGCGGCGTCGAGTACGTTTGACGCAAGCTGGATCCAAACTGCGTACGGCCGTGCTCGTCTCCGGAGGCGGCAGCAATCTGCAAGCTATCATCGACAGCGCGCAACGCGGCGAACTGGATATCGAGCTGGTGGTCGTCCTGAGCGACAAGCCGGAAGCATACGGACTGGTGCGCGCACGAGAGGCCGGCATCGCCACCGGCTGCATACTGCCGGCGGATCATCCACGGCGGGAATCCTTCGACGCGGCCCTTTTGCAACAGCTCGACCGTTACCGGCCCGGGCTGGTGCTGCTCGCTGGTTTCATGCGCATACTGACGCCGGCATTCGTCTCACATTATTCGGGGAGACTGCTCAATATCCACCCCTCCCTGCTGCCGGGTTATCCGGGACTGCATACCCACAGGCGCGTACTCGAGGCGGGCGAGCGCTGGCATGGTTGTACGGTGCATTTCGTGACCGAAACGCTCGATGGCGGGCCGCGGATCATCCAGGGCCGGGTTCCGGTTCTGCCCGATGACGACGCGGAGCGCCTGGCGCAGCGCGTCCTCGCAGTCGAACACCGGATCTACCCGGAAGCGATACGGCTCTTGAGCGCGGGACGTGTGCGATACGCCGATGGCGCCGCCTGGCTCGATGGCAAGCGGCTCGACGAACCGCTGCAGCTCAACTAAAAAAGGGGTCGAACCGGAAAAAGGAAAAGGCGTCAGGTCACTGCAGTGCCATAAATGAGCAACGGACAGTCACCGGGCTGGTCGTTTGTGGGATGGCTCCCTTCGGTCCGCTTAATTCCCACAAACGACCAGCCCGGCAACTGTCCTTGGAAAAAGGTGTCAGGTTTATTTTCTTCGGCTGGGGAAAATAGATATGGCACCTTTTCCGCGAAGAAAATAAACCTGACACCTTTTTCCGGCCGAAACGTGGGTCGCGCTGTTTCAGCACGGCAGTCGGGGGGAGGCCTGTGACGGGAATCAAGCGGACCGCAGGGAGCCATCCCGTCACAGGCCTCTCCCCGGCTGCCGTGCCCGGCTTAGTCGCTAAATAAGCCTGGCACCTTTGTCCGGTTCGTCCCCTTTTCTAGGCCTTCGGCAGGGTTACGCCGCGCTGAAACTGGTATTTGCCGCCGCGATCGCGGTACGAGGTCTCGCACTCCTCGTCCGATTCGAGGAAGAGCATCTGTGCGACGCCCTCATTGGCATAGATTTTCGCCGGCAGGGGCGTCGTGTTCGAGAACTCGAGCGTTACGTGACCTTCCCATTCCGGCTCGAGCGGCGTGACGTTGACGATGATGCCGCAACGCGCGTAGGTCGACTTCCCGAGGCAGATCGTCAGCACGTTGCGCGGAATGCGAAAGTATTCGACCGTCCTCGCCAGTGCGAAGGAGTTCGGCGGGATCACGCAGACATCGGCAACCTTGTCCACGAAACTGGTGGCGGAAAACGATTTGGGATCGACGATTGCCGATTCGATATTGGTGAATACCTTGAACTCGTTCGAGCAGCGGACATCGTAGCCGTAACTTGAGGTGCCGTAGGAAATTATGGGCTTGCCTCCCGCCTCCCGCACCTGGTAAGGCTCGAACGGTTCGATCATGCCGTTGGATGCTGCCATGCGCCGGATCCAGCGATCGGACTTGATGCTCATCAACTGTCCTCGACAACGATTTTCGGAAACTTTCGGCTGTAATCCCGGCCCTGCAATGCCAGTGCGGCAGCCCTGTTCCTGGCACTAGCCTGATAGGCGCGCGCCTGCGGGGAGTCCGGGGCCGCAGCGACGGTGGGCTTGCCGCTGTCGGTCTGTTCACGGATGGACAGGTCCAGCGGCACCTGCCCCAGCAGGGTCACACCGTATTCAGCAGCCATGCGTTGTCCACCGCCGCTGCCGAACAACGGCTCTTCGTGCCCGCAATTCGAGCACACGTGCGTGCTCATGTTTTCAACTATGCCAAGCACCGGTACCGACACCTTGCGAAACATCTGCAAACCCTTTTTTGCGTCGAGCAAGGCGATGTCCTGCGGCGTGGTGACGATGACCGCGCCGCTGACCGGCACCTGCTGCGAAAGCGTAAGCTGGATGTCACCGGTGCCGGGCGGCATGTCGACGATCAGGTAATCGATATCCGACCAGCGCGTCTGCTGCAGCAACTGGTTCAATGCAGAGGTCACCATCGGGCCGCGCCACACCATCGGCTGGTCCGCGTCGATCAGGAAGCCGATGGACATCACCTGCAGGCCGTGAGCCCTGAGCGGGTTCATAGTCTTGCCGTCTTCGCTGGTCGGCCGCTGGCCCGTCAGGCCGAGCATGAGAGGCTGGCTGGGTCCATATATATCGGCGTCGAGTATGCCGACCGAGGCGCCGTCAGCAGCCAGTGCCAATGCAATATTGACCGCTGTGGTCGATTTGCCGACACCCCCTTTGCCAGAGGCCACCGCTACGATATTGCGTACTTCGGCCAGCGGTTTGAGATTGCGCTGTACGCCATGCGCCGTTATTCGCTGGCTGATGCGGATATCGGCATCGGAGATCCCGGGCTGTGCCGTCGTCACACGACGCAGCTCCCGCAACAGCTCCTCGCGTATACCGCCGGCCGGGACCCCGATTTCGGCGTCCACCATCGCCTGTCCACGCTCCAGGGTCACCTGCTTGAGACGGCCGACACGCCCGAGCGCCTGGCCGAAGCCGGGCACGATCACGGCCTCAAGGGCTTGTTTCAGATCGGAATCTGCTGACAAAGTCACACTTCGCTGGGCTGCATTAGGTTAAGTTTATTCGGCTGTCCGCAACCTGGCGTCGCGGGCGCACATTGTAGCGGAGGCGGATCGAAAAGAATGCCCCCGCCGCGATACGGTCGGTGATTGGAACCCACCGAAAAAAGGACTCTCGATTAGAGACTTACGGCTGCTGCATGCTCCGGAGTTCACGTTTTGTGGTGTGTATCATGTGGCATAATCCCGGCAGGGTCACATACGGAAGCGACTGCGGAGAAGATCTGGCCGCCGTGCAACGGCACCAGCAGGCTTGCCCGGGTCCGCTTGGGCAAGAGCGAAATCAGTCTTGAAAGCTTCGGAGCTTCGTCAATCCATTCGGGTGCGCGCGACCTGGGCAAGCGCCGGGCTTGCGAATGCCTGCGTACGCCTCACCCTGCCGATGGCCGCTCCTGAAAGGACACCGCGAAGGCAC
>DATICC010000190.1:0-5009 GCA_035457045.1 Woeseiaceae bacterium
CCCGACCGAGATTCACGCTGCCGTCCGCGGCAATCAGGATGTCTCCATAGGGCTTGTCCAGCCGGATCTCGGAGATCTCGAGCGCCTTCCTTGCGGCGCTGTACGCGATCTTCTCCAGGTGGAAGCGCGACCAGCTCCCCAAGCGCGAACCTTCGTCGGTCTCGGTGATCAGGAAATCATCGATGTCGAGATTGCCGGTGAATGCCAGCGGGTCTGCGGCGTCGTGACTGACACGGCCAGTGATATCCAGCGTGCCGGAGTCGAGGTTTACATCGGCGAGCGGTTTGAGATACGGATGCAGGGCAACCAAAGCCGCGTTGTCGACGACCACGTCGAAGCCGAACACTGCCGCGGGCAGGACCGCCAGTTCGCCGTTTACCGATGCCGTGCCACCGGAGGGAAAGGTCACCGACAACGCGGTCGGGAAGCGGGCGTCGGCATCGTTGCTGATGTTGTCGACCGTGAGGTCCAGGCTCTGGATGCCGATGTTCGCCGTCGGTTCCACGCTCTCGTCCTCGAGCGCAAACGCCAGCCGGTGCACGGCGAGCTGATCAAGCGAAAAGCGCCATGGCTTGGCGGCGGGCGGCTGGTCGACCGCCGGTTCGGTGCTTGCTGCCGGAACCGCTTCCGTATCCGTTGTGGGACCTTCGCCTGCGGGAGTATTAGGGCTGGCCGCTTCGGGTGTCCTGCGCCTGACGATATTCAGCGCACCGGATGCGTCGCGATGTACGTTCACCACCGCATCGTCGATCGCGAACGATTCCACCGACACCGTTTGCTCGGGCCAGCGCAGCGTGCCGCCATTCAGCAAGACCGCTGGCAATGCGAGCACTTCACGATCAGCGTCAGTGCCGCCGGCAGTAAACGTACGTACGAGCAGGTCACGGAATGCGAAATGGAGGTTGTCCACTGCGGCCCGCAGACCGCCACCCGGTACCGCGTCGACGCTGTAGTCGAACTCGACGTCGGCATTGCCCCTGACTACGTCGAAGCCGATTTCATGGCGGATGTAGGCGGAGGTCAGCGGGAAATGCGATCCCCGGATCTCCGCGTGCCCGGCAGACTTCAGCGGATTGAGCTGCAGGCTGCCGGTCCAGCTGAGCGTCCCGGCCGTTTCGGTCGTGATCACAACTGCCTGGTCGCCGGACCTGTCCGGCAGCGTATTGAGCTGGTGTATGCGAATGTCGATCGGGCCGAAGCGCGTTTCCACGGGGTCCGCCGGCGCCTGGTCGTTCCAATCGACCACGGCAGCGCCAATCTCGAAGTTGAAAATGAGCAACCTCGGCATGCCGGCTTTCCCCGGATCCGCTTCCGGGCTTGCGGCAGGTTCCGTTGTCTGCTTCCTGAACGCCGCCAGGTTCAATGTACCCGTGGCATCGCGAGCCAGGTTCAGTTGCGGCGCTGTAAATCGAATCTGGTCGAAAGTCCACGCCCAGCGGAACAATGAGCTCGCCTGGAAATTGACAAAGATCTGGTCAATGCGAGCAAATCGTGTTTGCGCCGGATCATCGAGTTCCAGCCCGTCGACGCGCAGACTGAGCACGAAGGGATTGATCGCAACCTTTTCAATGCGCAGTTCCGCGGCGAGTTGTTCACGCACAGAATCAATTGCAGTTTTCTTGATCAGCCACGGGGCAAGGAAAAAACCGAGCAACGCATACAGCACGACCGCGATCGCCAGTCCCAGCAGGTACCGGCGGTATCGCACGGCAATTTGCGAAAGTTTTCTCGCACGGCTGCGCAACTGCTCGTTCATCGGTCTGTTTCCGACCTGTTGTTGTTATCTGTCGCAGGGGCCGCGGCGCCGTATCGCGATCAGGCTGCGAGCCGGGTCGCCTTCGTCAGTACCAACGGCTGCCGCCCACGCTCATGTAGCCGTGGTTGCCGATGGGAACGCCGACACTGAGCCCTACGCCGACATTGCCCGAGCAGCCGCCCAGCAGCAGGCAGGAGACCAGCACCGCGGCGCACACGATTCGCTTCATCAATTTATGCATTCGCTATGCTCCTTCCCAATTGGACATGTTCTGCAATACGAGAATGGCGCCGGAGGGATCGGCGACCACTGCCATGCTGCCGTTGCGGAGTTCCGGAGATACCGGCACCAGGACTTTCCCACCCAGCTCTTCGGCCATTCTCGCGGCGGCCGCGACGTCCTGGACAGCGAAGTAAGTGAGCCACACCGGGTCCCAATCCTCTGCGGGATTGCGCAGGATACCGGCGCGATCCACTCCGGCTTTGCCGAGCAGGCTATAGGTGCCGCCGCGCCGTTCGATGTCGCGCACCTCGTAACCGACGGTCGCCGCGTAGAACGCCGCCGCTTTCGCGTTGTCGTTCGACAGCAATTCGTGCCAAACCGCGCGACCGGGCGCCGCTTTGGTCGTATTGTCGTCCGGGTCACCGATGTTGCTCCTGGCCAAACCTATCACCGCACCTTCCGGATCCACCATCGCCGCGACCCGGCCGAGGTTGATGTTCCGCGCAGCAACCGCCACCGTGCCGCCGTTGGCGACGCCGCCGGCAAGTGCCGTGTCCACATCCTGTACCGACAGGTACGGCAACCACCGGGAAAGCCGCTTGCCGTCCGGGCGTGCTTCGACAGGAACCAATCCTCCGACGTAAATATCGCCGTGACGCGCCAGCGCATAGCCGCGCCTGCCGGGTCCTGTCGCGTCCTCGAAGGTCCAGCCGAACAGCCCGCCGTAAAAACGCCGCGCTGCATCAATGTCCTCGGTAATGAGATCGTTCCAGATGACCTTGCCAGGCAGCGGCTCGGCCGTAAAGGACATTCCGGACAAGTCCGGCCGCGATACCGTTGCACAGGCTGCCAGCCCGACGACGAGAGTCGCCACCGCCGGCCAAGACTTCAGATTCATTGCAATCGCTCCCTGGTGCCCGCCTGAGGATTCTTGTGCTGCCGCTGCACGATGCCGGGACGGCAGCCCGGGCCTGGCCCGATGGATTCGACAACAGGCGGTTCTGTTCGGCTGAAGTGTAGCGCAAGGTTTGCGCGGCTGCCGCAGACAGTCGCCGCATCAAAGTTCGGGTCGGACCGGGTTTTGGTGAATAATACGGGTCGGGCCCATTGGGGGCCCTTTGTTTTGGCCATTTTCCAGGAGCGATGCCTTTGAACCCGATGACCAATTCCCTGATCCGCCCGCGCGTGTACGCATGGCTGAGCGTGACCGTGCTGTTCCAGGCCCCGGTCAGCATGGGCCAGGATGCACCCATCATCCACCCGGGCGCTCCCGGCGCGCCGCCAAAGGAGCTCAGCGCGGAGGAGGCTATCGAGATTGCCGATACGAGTTATTCGCCTGACGACGTCCGCTTCATGCAGGACATGATCCCGCACCACCACCAGGCCATCGAGATGGCAGCGCTGGTGACGGGTCGCACCAATCGTCCTGAAATCATCGACGCGGCCGGCCGGATCAATGGCTCGCAGAACGACGAAATCGCATTCATGCAGCAGTGGTTAGAGTCCCGTGGCGAGGACGTGCCTGAGCCGACGGCTCACGAGGCCATGCACACCACCCACAAGATGGCCGGCATGGCCACGCCGGAGCAGATGGCCGAGCTTGCCCAATCCGAAGGCACGGACTTCGACCGGCTGTTCCTCACGTTGATGATCGCGCACCACGAGGGCGCCGTGAAAATGGTCGAGAAGCTGCTGGAACAGCCAGGCGCGGCCTACGACCCGGTACTGTTCGAGTTCACGAGCGACGTCACCAATGACCAGGCTGCCGAGATCGAGCGCATGAATGCCTTGCTGGTCGGCCTGTCGTCCGACCCGCGCGCCGGGCTGAAGGCCGGGCTCGATGACGCAGGCCAGGCGATCTGGAACCTGGCGCTCGTCGGCTCGCTGCCCAAACCGCCCGGTTTCTACGATCCGAGAAATCCCGGCGAGCTGCCGTCGCAGTACATGCATGCGGATGCCGATGAGGCGGCCGGCGACGAAGAGGAACAACCGGTACCGGAGGACGAGGAACGCTATCCGCTGCTGAGCTTTTCCAATACCGACATTGCCTTTGCCGGCGATGTCATGGTGGCCGGCAGCTACCACGGCTTCAACGTCTACCAGTTGCTGCGCAATGACGGGCTGCCGAAACTCCTGAGTTCCGTGGTATGCCCCGGTGGCCAGGGCGACGTCTCGATCGTTGGCGACCTGCTGATCATGTCAGTGGAACAGACGCGCGGACGGCTCGATTGCGGCCTCGAAGGCGTCACGGTCGACGTCAGTCCCGAGCGGTTCCGCGGGCTGCGCATCTTCGACATCAGCGACCTGACACGCCCGGTGCAGGTCGGGGCGGTCCAGACCTGTCGCGGCTCGCACACGCATTCGGTAATCTCCGGCCCGGGTGAGGACGGCAAGATCATCGTTTATAACTCCGGTACGTCGGCGGTGCGCGATGAGGAAGAGATGGAAGGCTGCGTCGGTGAAGCGCCCGGCGACTATCGGACGGCGCTGTTTCGCATCGACGTCATCGAGATACCGGTCGGCGATCCATCGCAGTCCCGTATCGTCGACAGCCCCGCCGTATTCGCCGATCCGGAAGAGGGTGTACTCGCCGGCCTGTGGCGCGGCGGCGATCACGGCGAAGATTCACAGGAGACCTCGCAGACCGACCAATGCCACGACATCACGGCGTTTCCCGAGCTCGGCATCGCCGCCGGTGCCTGCTCCGGCAACGGCATCCTGTTCAGCATCGCCGACCCGTCGAAGCCGCAACGCATGGATGCGGTCATCGACAAGGGCTTTGCGTACTGGCATTCCGCGACCTTCAATAACGACGGCAGCAAGGTCCTGTTCACCGACGAGTGGGGTGGCGGCAGCCGGCCGCGCTGCCGCGCGTACGATCCGGTTACCTGGGGCGCGGACGCGATCTACGACATCGTCGATGGCAAACTCGAGTTCCGCAGCCACTTCAAGATCCCGGCTCCGCAGGTGGAACAGGAAAATTGCGTAGCGCACAACGGTTCGATCATTCCGGTTCCGGGCCGCGATATCT